>JAJZDO010000505.1 GCA_021805955.1 Acidobacteriota bacterium | reverse complement strand
AGTGTCGCCGTCGGCTAATGGCATCGCGTGCCTTCCCTTGTCGCGCAGGTTGTGATGCGTCAAGATCACCTTCGAGAAATCAATGCCTTCACGCTCCCGGCCAAACTCCAGCAACGGCAATAGGCGCTTGAAGAAAATGAACCGCTTTTCGATGGCGGTGTTTCCGTAGTCGAAAATCTGCGACAAGAAGGTGTAGAGATGCTGGAAGCTGCTGATGTCGCGCTTGAAAAGAGCCAAAGCCTCCAGTTCGCTTCGAGCTTCTTCTGCTGTTTTGGCGTCTTTCTTTTCTTCCGCTGCTTTCAGCCGTTCATGTGCTGCCTTGTATTGCTTCAACAAGCGATCCGATACCGGTTCCAATGCGCCGATCAGCTCACTTTGCTTGGCATTCGGATTCAGCTCCACGGCGACCACGCGCTCTACCTCGAAATCGTCGTAGTGTCCGGTGGCATCCAGCTTTGCGCGGAGATTGAATACCAGATTCGGATCGGTCACGTTCTCCAGTTGTGCGGTCGAATAGTACGCCTTGAACGCCAACAGAATCTCTTCGGCGTCGTTGACGAAATCTAGAACAAAGGTCGTGTCTTTCACGCCGAACGGGCCGGAGTACGCGCGGTTTAACCGCGAGAGCGTCTGCACGGCTTGAATCCCTCCCAGCCGCTTGTCCACATACATGCCGCACAGCAGAGGTTGGTCAAATCCAGTCTGGAATTTATTCGCCACCAGCAAAATTTGATATTCATCCGTATCGAGGGCTTCGCGCATGTCCCGTCCACGCAGGTTTGGGTTCAGGCTCTTACTTGTCTCGGTAAATGGCTCCGGGCCGGACTCCTTGTCATTCACCTCGCCCGAAAATGCAACCAACGTTGCAATCTTGTAACCCTGCGCTCTGATGTAAGCGTCGATCGCCAATTGCCAGCGCACCGCTTCCAGCCTGCTGGCCACCACTACCATTGCTTTCGCGTGCCCGCGCAACAACGGCTGCACGTTCTCGCGAAAGTGCTCCACCACCACTTGCACTTTTTGTGAAATGTTGTACGGATGCAGTCGTACCCAGCGCATGATGCCTTTCATCGCCGCGCTGCGCTCTACTTCCCGTTCGTCCCATTCCTTGCCGTTGTGCGCCAGTTTGAACGCCAGCTTGTACGGCGTGTAGTTCCGCAACACATCCAGAATGAAGCGCTCTTCAATCGCCTGGCGCATGGAATAGACATGAAACGGCTCTGGCAAATTATCCGGCCCGGCGGGCTGGTCAGGATGCGGACGGCGGCCAAACAGTTCCAGTGTCTTTGCCTTGGGTGTTGCGGTAAATGCGACATAGGTGATGCCGGACTCATTGGTGCGAGTCGCCATCTGTGCCAGCAGTAGGTCCTCCGTGCTTACCTCGCCGCCCTCAGCAATCTCCTTCATCTCTTCCACAGAGAGTACGGCCTTCAACTTTGCCGCTGCTTCGCCTGTCTGGGAGCTGTGTGCCTCGTCGGCAATCACGGCGAAGCGTTTGCCCTGTGTTGCGGCCAAATCCTGCGCCGTCCGCATCGCAGCCGGGAAGGTCTGGATCGTGCAAACCACAATCTTCTTTGCCCCGGAGAGCGCCTGCGCCAGCTCACGGCTTTTGCTGTCGCTCTCGCCCTTGATGCTGGCGACCACCCCGGCAGTCCGCTCAAAGTCAAAGATGGCATCCTGCAACTGCTGGTCGATCACGTTGCGATCGGACACCACCAACACGGAATCGAAAATCTTCTTCTGTTGCGCATCATGCAGGTCGGCTAGAAAATGCGCGGACCACGCAATCGAGTTCGTCTTCCCGGAACCGGCGGAATGCTGGATCAGGTATTTGCCGCCCGCGCCGTTTGCGAACACCGCAGCCAGCAGCATGCGCGTGGCGCCCAGTTGGTGGAACCGCGGAAAAATCACGCTCTTGATCTGCTTCTTGCTGTCCTTCTGCGCCACCAGATAGCGGCCCAGAATCTCCAGCCAGCTTTCGCGCTCCCATACTTCTTCCCATAGGTAGGCGGTGCGGTGGCCGCCGTGCGGGTTCGCAGGATTGCCCGCCGCTCCGTTGTCGCCTTTATTGAAAGGCAGAAAGCGTGTCGCTGCGCCTTCGAGTCGCGTCGTCATGTGCACTTCCAGGTTGCTCACGGCAAAATGCACCAGCGCTCCGCTCGGGAACAGGAGCAGCGGCTCCGCGGCCTGCCCCTTCGGTTTGGGGTTCCTGTCGAAGCGGTACTGGTCCACCGCATCATCGATCGACTGCGTGAAGTCGGTCTTCAACTCCACCGTGGCCACAGGAATGCCGTTCAGAAACAGCACCACGTCGATGCAATTTTCGTTGTGCACGGAATAGCGCACCTGCCGTACCACGCGCAATCTGTTGGCGGCGTACTTGGCGAGAATCTCCGGATTCATCGACAGCGCCGGTTTGAACTGCGCCAATTGCAGCTTCTGGCGCACGCCGATCATCTCGATGCCGTGGCGCAATACATCCAGCGTGCCGCGCGTATTCAGTTGCTCACGCAGCCGCGCCAGCAGGACATCGCCCGCCTGTGCGCCGTGGTTTTTATTCAGCGTCTCCCACGCCGTCGGTTGCGTCGCCTGCACCCACGCCAGCACATCCGCCGGAAACAGGGCCAGGGCGCGCGATCATAGTGCGCGGCGTCTTCCACGGCGTAAAGCCAGCCGTGGGCGGCGAGATACTCGCAGATTTCTGTCTCGAAGCTGATCTCGTGGTGCAGGCTCATGCGCCTTCCTTTGTGCCGGGGCTGGCCTCTGGCCTGCCCAGAAACTCCGCTGGAGTCAAAATCGGCATTCCGCGCCATGGATGCAACACCAGCAAATCTTCGTCGCTGCTAACCACCGCATCCGCCTCAGCAGCCAACGCTAGCGCCAGAAACTTGTTGTCGCCCGCGTCGCGGCAGGGCGGATTCACGGCCACCTTGTCCGCCTCCTGCACGGCGAACACATACAAATGGCGACGCATCAGCGCAACAAAGGTGCGGCGCGATTCGGCATCGAGATAACGGTCAAACTTCTTTCGCCCCAATACCCGCTCCAACTCAGCCAGCGTTTCCTGGCTGGCGCACACTTCACAGGAGCCCAGCGCATGGACCAGGGCTTCATACGGAACCGACCCAGTACGAAGCGCCGCGCTCATCAGCGTGCTGGTATCGAACACCACGCGGCGGATACGGCTCATCGGGCCTCATGCACCAGGCGATTCACGTCTTGATCGGTCAGTGCGGCAGCGGCGGGTTTCCTCCGCTTTGCAGCCTGCTGACTCCATGCAGTCAACTCGGCCAGCGCCTTGCCGCGTTTCCGCCGGGAGTCCAGCAGCTCGTCCATGTCTTGCGGCGATACGATAAACGCCGCCGGACGCCCATGCCGGGTGATCGTGACAGGCTCCCGCTGCACAGT
The DNA here is from genome assembly GCA_021805955.1 of Acidobacteriota bacterium. The sequence continues at coordinate 4,625 of JAJZDO010000505.1, read as the reverse complement.
GTCCAGCAACTGCCCAAAGCGGTTTTGCGCCTCAACGGAGGTCAGGGTGATCATGGCGGCTCCTATCAAACTAGCTAACCTGTATATTATAGCTACTTTTATCCGGTAATGAAGAAGAGATTAGTGCAGGCTCATGCCCTCCGCCCGCCTGCCCGCGCACGTCAATTTTTCCGGTCACCGCAGCGGAGATCAGTGCGGTACGGCGCTCCTGCAGAAGGTCGATGGCTCTGACAACCTGCTCTACCAGAGTGTCAAATTCGGTTGTCTTCATATCCAAGAATGTAGCGATAGCGTTTTGTTCATTTCTCGCAGGCCAAGGAACGGCAAGCGTCTTGACGATGTCTGTATTCAAATTCGGCTGTCCGCTACCTTGCTTGACCCTATCGCGGAGGTTTTCTGTAAGGGAACTCAAATAGTAGTAGAGAAATTGTTTGGAAGCATCTTGATGCAATTTTAAAAATGCGAGAATCCCGTCATTAGCGCAACCAGTGATCGAAAGTATTTTGGGCACTCCCAGCGTTGCTCCGCTATTTGTGAGGACCAGCGTTCCGCTTTCAATAGTTCTGCTAAGGTCTGCTCCTTCCTTGGTTAGCATTTCCTCGGTCGATATCAAGCACATGTCGGTATCCTTGGTTATTTCGCCAACCGTTATCCAAGGGATGAATTCTCCATTGAAGTAGCGTTCATCCCCGGCGGGGCGAGGTGACGCGCCCCGCACAACTGCGGAGATGTGTCCGAATTTCTTAACCTCCCAATGGGCAGGCACGTCGCCGAGCCATTCGATGCCGGAGGGTCTCATTTTGGCGTGGGGGTTCAGTCCTTTGGTGACTGCGTGGGAGATGACCGCCTGACGTTTTTCTTTCAGCAGTTCGATGAGCTGCCGCTGCTCCTCCACCAGCGCGTCAATCTTCGCCTTCTCCCGGTCGAGGAAGGCTGAGATCATGTACTGTTCCTGTAGCGGTGGAACAGCGATAAACAGATTTCTAATAATGTCCACGGAAAGACCAGGTTGAGCTGCTGAGACCGAGTATTGATTTAGATTCATCGCCCTGAGTAGTTCTCCCAGCCAAACTGTTTCAACATTGTTGAGTGTAGAAACCACTACAGCGTGTTCCGATGCCCAAAACTTGCCATGCGCATAATTGATATTGCCGCACAATGCTCCTTGTCGGCCAATCAGCGCGTGGGTTCCGTCATGCGTGAAATTTGTTGTATAGCCGCGCAGTCCGTTGCCTCCGAACACGGGATACTGGCCATCCTCTTCGATGTCGTCAGGGCTGATAGTATCGCCGCTTTGGAGGTTGGCAATGCGTTTTAGAGCGTAGACTTCCCAATGCTCCGGCACCTTGCCCAGCCATTCGACACCGCTGTCTTTGTACTTCGGATACCTTGGCAGGCTCATGCCTCTTCTCCTTCGGGCGCATTCAGCATGTAGAACTCGTGAAGCTTGGCCTGGAGGAGTTTCTTGTCCGGCAGAATGGTCTGGTACTCGGCGATCAACGCCGGGGAGAGGGTGCGGCTCATGGCGTATTCCACCACCTCATCGTTCTTGCTGGCGCACAACAGCACGCCGATGGAGGGCCGCTCATGCGGCTTGCGCACGTCGCGGTCCAGCGCCTCTAGGTAGAAGTTCAGCTTGCCCAGATACTCCGGTTCAAAACGGCCCACCTTCAGTTCAAAGGCGACCAGGCAGTTGAGGCCGCGATGGAAGAAGAGCAGATCGAGGGCAAAGTCCTGCCCGCCCACCTGCACGGGATACTCGGAACCGGCAAAGCAGAAGTCCCGGCCCAGCTCCAGCAAAAAGTCCCGCATCCGGGCGAGCAAGGCGCGGTGCAGATCGGCTTCACTGTGACCCTCCGGCAGATCGAGAAATTCGACCGTGTAAGCGTCTTTGAAGATGTCTTCGGCTTCGGGATACATTTGTCGCACCGCTGGCGCGACTTTTGCCGGGGAGAGCACGGCGCGCTCGAAGAGCGCGACCCGGAACTGCCGCTCCAACTCTCGCTTACTCCACTTTTCCCGAACGGCCATGCGGAGGTAAAACTCCCGCTCCTCCGGCCGCTTACTCTGCCCCAGAATGATGAGGTTGTGGCTCCAGGGCAATTGGTGCGCCAGTGGCGCACTAATTGACTCATCCCTGTAGGTCTCGTAGAACTTCTTCATTCTGAAAAGGTTGCTTGTCGTAAAGCCGCGCATTCCCGGCTGTGCCCGGGCGATGTAGGCGGCCAGTTGCGGCACTACACCATCGCCCCACTCGGCGGCCTCAATTTTGCGGCTGATATACGCACCAACCTGCCAGTAGAGATCAATGAGCGCGGTGTTGACCGCTTGGAATGCCTGTTGCCGGGCGGCGGCAATGAGGCTGGCGACCTCGGCAAAGCCGGCTTCATGCGGCGGGAGCGTAGAGAGATTCGTTTCAGGGCTCATTCGGCCAATCCTTCCAGCATGGTCATGATGCGAGCGGAGACAGCCTTCAATTCGGCATCGATCTCCTCCAGCGGACGCGGCGGCTTGAAGACGTAGAAATGCCGATTGAAGGGAATCTCATAGCCGACTTTGGTCTTCTCGTGGTCGATCCAGGCGTCCGGCGCATGCGGCAGGACTTCGCGCTTGAAGTAGACTTCCACATCTTCACCGAGCGGCACATTTTCTGTGTCGCGCAGATCGCTGTCCGGCTGCGGCTTGCCTTTCAGCTTGCCCTTCGTGCCTAGGACGAGTTTGCCCGCTTCGTCGCGCAGAGGCCGCTCGACGGTGATCGTGCGATAGCCGAAGTCTTCATTTTTGAAAATGCGGCTGATGGGCACGCCGTCTTTGCTGGCCTCTTGAAAATTGCCGAAGAGCCGGGTGATCTCGGCGATATGCTCATCGCCGAGTTCCTTGCGCTTGCTGCCCAGGCTTTTGCGCATCTTTTGCCAGAAGCTGCTGGCGTCGATCAGTTGCAGCTTACCTTTGCGCGGCTCCGGCTTGCGGTTGGAGAGTATCCATATATAGGTGGAGATGCCGGTATTGTAGAACATGTCCGTCGGCAGGCCGATGATGGCCTCGACCAGATCGTTTTCGAGTACATAGCGGCGGATTTCGCTTTCCCCGCTGCCCGCGCCTCCGGTAAAGAGTGGCGAACCGTTGAGCACGATGCCGAAGCGGCTACCGCCGTCCTTGGCGAGGCGCATTTTGCTGATAAGGTGCAGCAGAAAAAGCAAGGAACCGTCGCTGACGCGCGGCAGCCCGGGGCCGAAGCGTCCATTGTGGCCCTGCGTCTCATACTCCTTGCGAATTTCTTTCTCGACCTTTTTCCATTCCACGCCGAAAGGCGGATTGGAGAGCATGTAGTCGAAGCTCTTGTGCGGATGGCCGTCGTCGGACAAGGTATTGCCGGGGACGATGTTGCGCACGTCCTGCCCCTTGATGAGCATGTCTGCTTTGCAGATGGCGTAGGACTCGTCGTTCAGCTCCTGGCCGAACATGGTGAGGCGCGCCCGTGGATTGTGCTCAGCCAGATACTCGCCTGCCACCGAGAGCATTCCGCCGGTGCCAGCGGTGGGGTCATAGATGGTGCGGACCACGCCGGGCTTTGACAGAACGGCGTCGTCCTCGACAAAGAGCAGATTGACGATGAGGCGAATCACTTCGCGCGGCGTGAAGTGCTCTCCGGCGGTTTCATTCGAGATTTCCGCGAACTTGCGGATCAGCTCCTCAAAAACCATGCCCATCTGGCTGTTGCTGACGGTTTCCGGGTGCAGGTCAATATTGGCAAACTTCTCAGCCACCTGATAGAGCAGGCCGCACTTTGCAAGACGCTCGATCTGGGTGTGGAACTCAAAGCGCTCGAAGATGTCGCGGACGGACGCGGAGAATGCCTGGATGTAGGCGAACAGGTTCTCCTTGATGTGGTCCTGATCGCCCATGAGCTTCTTCATGTCCATCGGCGATGTGTTGTAAAAGCTCGCGTCGGATTTGCGGAGCAGAAACGGTTCCGGGTTGATCCGGGCTTTCTTTTGCTTGGCGAACTCGGCCAGAACGGCTTCCTTTGTCGGTTCCAGCACGCAATCCATGCGACGCAGGACGGTGAACGGCAGGATGACTTTGCCATACTCAGATTGTTTATAGTCGCCCCGCAGACGGTCCGCGACCGCCCAGATGAAAGAGGACAGTGTTTGCTGATTCACACGCTTTGAGTCCTGCTGAATTGCCGTTGCCATGTCCGTAACCATGATCCCTGGCTTTTGTCGTCTCATTCAATCTACACGCCACAGCCCGTTGCTCGGCCCTGAAAGCCGAGAACGACCGGGTTCTGCGATTTGCGGTTTTCGGTGATGGCGGTGTGCAACTGCGGCAGTCGTTGCAAACTGGCCAGCTCGTCGATGACGAACCAGACTGCCTTTTGGCCGGGGTCGGGTTCGTTCAGCAAGCGTAATACCAGTGAATCAATCCATAGACTGATCAGCGGGCGCAGGGCCTCGCGCAGTGTGGGAGGCGAGGTGATGAAAACCCAGCCTTTACGTGTTTCTGCCCACTTGGTAGCCGTCCATGTTCCGGTTGTTTCGTCCTGTTTGGGAAGCAGTCGAAAGCTGTCCGCGGTCATATTGAGCGATCCCAAAACGCCTTCGCGCTGGTGCGGCGCGCGC
>JAJZDO010000563.1 GCA_021805955.1 Acidobacteriota bacterium | reverse complement strand
TGCTCGGCGTACCAACAGGACGGCCCGCGAACTTCGCTGGCCGTTTTTTATGCAATCGGGACCGCACAAACCCGCCTATTCGGCGCGCATGTCGTGGGTGCGCATTCCACTGTTGCTGCCGGTTCTTTAAGTCAGGTGGCCGATATTGAGATCGTCCGGCTTTGCCGGAATGAAGTGCCGAGGTTGCCATGGCCACATGTTGCACGGGAGATTTCCTCGCAGATTGATACGGCCCGCAGGCTTCCACTCGCGATACCCTTGTTCCATGAGTCAGCCAATGCATTCTTCTCCGAATATCAACATTGTCCAGGCGCAGGATTATCGGGACAGCTACGCCAACAGCGTGCAGGTGCGGGCCAGCGTGTGGGATTTTATGTTGGTTTTTGGCGCTGCCCGTCAGGATTCGCCAGATGAGGTGGTGCTGCGAAATTTTCAAGGTATTTATCTGAGCCCGCAGCAGGCCAAAGCCCTGTGGAACCTGCTGGGACAGAACCTGGCGCAGTATGAGCAGGCATTCGGTCCCATATCTCTGGAGCCGAAACAGGCATTTCCTGCAGCGGGGCCCGGCAACGGCCCCATACACTGAAACCGGTCTGGTGCGAGTCAGGGATTGGAATGTCCCCGGCTCACCCTTTCGTCTTGTCAGGAGCGATGATTTGCCAGCCTCGAATCAGCCGTTGAATCCCGTGCCTGCTGTACGGCCGCATTCGCTGCTGCAGCAATTCCTGCTTCGCGGGCACCGCGATGAGCCCGTACCGGTCTGGATCATTTTCCCCGTCATCTATGCCTTCGTTCTGCTGACGCATTTGCCGCTGCTGCGGCTGCCCTACTATTGGGATGAGGCCGGCTACTATATTCCTGCGGCGTACGACTATTTCCGCACCGGCTCTCTGGTTCCATATTCAACGCTGACCAACGCCCATCCTCCTCTACCTGCCATCTACTTGGCGGCCTGGTGGAAGGTTTCCGGCTTCACTCCGGTAGTGACTCGACTGGCGACGTGCCTGATCGCCGCATTCGCGCTGACAGCGGTCTTCGCGTTGGTGCGCCGGTTGATGAATACCACGGTTGCCGTCGCGACCACGTTGCTGACTGCCATTTACCCAGTCTGGTTTACCCAAAGCACGCTGGCGCAGGCGGATATTTACGCGGCTGCGGGAACGATGTGGGCGCTGGTGTACGCATTGGACGAGTTGCCTTCCGAGCGGCGTGGCTGGATTGCGGCTGTGTGGTTCTCGGTGGCTGCGTTGTCTAAAGAAACCGCGATTGTGATGCCGTTGACCTTGGCTGCGTGGCATGTGTGGGAGACGCAGCGCAAACCGTCCCAGGCCAGCGGTCACTGGCGGACTGCGATGCAGTTCACCCTCCCCGCGCTACCGTTATGTGGGTGGTATGCCTACCACTTTCATAAGACCGGCTATATTTTCGGCAATCCGCAATTCGTGCGATACAACGCTGTTCTGACGCTGCACATGGCTCGATTTTTTCTGGCACTGGCGCAGCGGCTGATGCAGGTCACTCTCTATATGAATCTGTTCGTGCCCATCTTGTGCATGGTGGCTGCGATGTTTTTGCCGGCGCTGCGCCAGGTAGACGGCTCCAAGCGTCCGCGCGTTTCCTGGAACGTGCAAGCGCAGATCGGAATCCTTCTGCTGGTCAATCTGCTATTTTTCTCCTTGGCGGGAGGCGCGGTTCTGGCGCGCTATCTGCTGCCGCTCTACCCTCTGATTTTGTTGCTGTGTGTTTCTACCTGGCGGCGCCGCGTGGAGCAGTGGCCGTGGATTGTTGCGCTGAGTACCGTGGCATTCCTCGCGGGCTTGTTCGTCAATCCGCCGTACCGCTTTACGCCGGAAGACAATCTTACCTATCGCAGCCTGATCGTGATGCAGCAGCAGGCAATTGCGCAGGTGATCCGGCGGGCCCCTGGGGGCACCGTGCTGACAGCGTGGCCGGCCACGGACGAGTTGAGAAGGCCCGAACTGGGATATGTGCGCAAGCCCGTGCATGTGGTGGCAATCGATGATTTTTCGTTGCCTCAGATAGAGGCAGCGTCGCAACTGCATAACTATGACGCAGCCCTGGTCTTCGCGACGAAGTATCAGTTGACGAACACGCTCAACTGGTCCCATTTTGGCGACGAAGAATGGAATAAGGAATATTTTGGCTACCATTACGATCTGCCGCCGGCATTGATTGCAAGATTGCTGCAGGGGAACGTGGTTTGGCTGGCAAGGACAAGGGGATTGTGGACAGCGGTGCTGCTCTTCAATCGCCCGCAAACAGCCGGGCTGCCTAGGAGCGCCGATTCTTTCCACACCTACGCTGTCGCCGGCACGGCTCGACGGACACAAACCTTCCAGCCCGCACTTTCTCGCTGAACGGAATGCAGAACTCTATAATCACGAGTGTCGTGAAGAAAAATGGAAATATGATTGTTCTTCGATTGTGGCGGAGCTTGATTCTTTGCGCGTTGGTCGCTTTCGCGGCTTTGCCTTCGGTTGCGCAATCCGAGCCGACAAACGAAGCTGGCTGGGATGGGCACCTTATCTGGATACTCCCATTTGAGAACAACTCCACGCAGCCGGGCCTGGACTGGATCGGCGCTTCATTCCCGGATATCTTGAATGCGCGTTTAAGTTCTGCCGGTTTTCTGACCATTCGCCGCGAAGACCGCCGTTATGCAATGCAGCATCTCGGACTCCCTGCGGATTTTCATCCGACGCAGGCCACTTCGTATCGCATTGCGCAAACGCTGGACGCCGACTATGTCGTCTTCGGGAATTACACGGTCGCGAATGGCAGCATCCGAGCAACCGCGCGGGTCCTGGATATGCATGGTCCCAGCATGGGCGCCACGTTGGAAGAAGAAGGGAAGCTCGACCAGCTGATCGACATTGAGGATTCCCTGGCCTGGAAGATGGCCATGCAGATTGATCCCAATCTGAATCTGGACGAGCAGACGTTCCTCGCGGCCAGCCGAGCTCTTCGCCTGGACGCCTTTGAGAATTACATTCGCGGGTTGGTGGAGCCGGGGATCGAGGAGCGGATCGGACACCTGAAGAAAGCCGTACAGCTCAGCCCCAGCTACGTGCAGGCATGGTTTGCGCTTGGCCAGGCGTACTTTGACAACCAGCAATATGACCAGGCGGAGGCAGCGTTCGTCAAGGTTCCGAAGGGCGGACGTCTCTCGTTGGAAGCCATGTTCTATTCCGGTCTCAGTGATCTTTACACGGGGAATTATGCCGGCGCGCAGGCAGCATTTACATCCATCGCTTCCGTTTTGCCGTTGCCGGAGGTTTTGAACAACGAAGGAATCGCGTTCAACCGTCGCGGTCAGAACGGCACCGCGTTTTTCAAGCGCGTGGTTGAGATGGATCCGCAGAATGCGGATTACTGGTTCAACCTGGCCGTCTCGGAGCGCCGTCAAAAAGACTATACTGCGGCGCTGGGTGCAGTGGCGCATAGCCTCACGCTTCATCCGCAAGACGAGGAAGCGCAGAACCTTCGCAAGAACCTGATGATGCTGAAGAGCGGTCAACTGACGGCATCTCCGGCAAAACCGGTTGCGGACGCCAATCTGCCGACAGCACAGACTGCTTCTGACGCAACGGAGGAGCAGGCGGACTCGACCGGCATTGCGAAAAACAAGCCGGACGCAACCAGCACAAAAAGCTCATTGGATTCGATCCCGACGCCCGCAGTCTCCGATGCAGCCAGCGCGGATTATGAACCGCTGGAACGCATCGCGCGTACCTACGATGAAAGCTCATTGCGGCAGGGCGCATTCGCGCTGGAACAGATGAATGCGATGAAGCTGCGGTCGATGCCGCCGGCGAAACGCGCACAACGGCTGTGCCAGCAAGGCGGGACCTATGTGAACGATGGCTTGCTGCTGGAGGCAGAACGCCAGTATCAGCTTGCATTGACTGCAGATCCCGGCAGCGCCGCCGCATATGCGGGCTTGGCCGAAGTCCACGAATACGCGGGCAGCATGAAAATCGCGCAGCAGGAAGCGAACAAGTCGCTGCAGGCAAAACCGAACACTGCGGCATATCTGGTACTGGCGCGAATTGCGTTGAGTCAGCACGCCTTGACGGATGCGCGCAGCAACATCGACAACGCGCTGCGTCTTGAGCCGAACAACACTGCAGCCAAGGGCATCTTGCAGGCGATTCAAATGCAGCAAGGTCAACAACAGTAGTCGTGCGTGAGGCGTAATCGGCATGGACACGGCACAGAAAGCTCGATCGAGGTCGTTTTTTTGGCTGCAGTCCGGTTTCGTGCTTCTTGGACTGGTGGCATGGCTGTGCCTGAGTCATGCCACCATCGCGAAGGCTGCACAATCGCGGCCCATCGTTGTCGAGCTGCCGTTGCACGATACGATTCAGCCCATCAGCGCTGCGTATTTGAAGCGCGGATTGCGACATGCTGTGGAGATCCATGCGCAGGCAGTTTTAATTGAGCTGGGCACTCCCGGCGGACTGCTCACCTCGACCCGCGCGATGGTCACCGCTATCGAGGAATCTGAAGTTCCGGTCATCGTGTATGTTGCACCGTCGGGCAGTCGTGCCGCCTCCGCTGGATTTTTCATTCTAGAGTCCGCCGATGTTGCTGCCATGGCGCCCGGCACCAACACCGGCGCGTCCCATCCGATTCTCGAAGGCGAGAAAATGGACCCGATCCTGAAAACGAAGATCGAGAACGACGCAATGGCGTTCCTCCGCGCCTACGTTTCGCGCCGAGGGCGCAACGTGCAGGCCGCTCAGGATGCGGTGCTGAATTCCAAATCGTATACCGATCAGGAAGCGCTCAACCTGAAGCTGATCGATGTCATCGCTCCCGACATTCCTGCGCTTTTGGGCCATCTGAACGGCACCACGGTCACGCGCTTCAACGGAGCGAAGCAGGTGCTGCACACGCAGGATGCGGACGTCGAGGTGATGCCGCCAAGTACACGCGAGCGAATTCTAGGCGCGTTGACCGATCCCAATCTGGCGGTGATGCTGCTGATTCTCGGCGGCCTGCTGATCTATATGGAATTCAACGCGCCCGGCACCATTGTTCCCGGTGCGCTGGGGACTCTGCTCGTGTTGATTTCTCTCTTCGCGCTGAACCTGCTGCCGCTGCAATACACGGCGGTGGGATTTCTTGTTGGCGCGCTTGTCTTGTTTGTTCTGGACATAAAGTTTACGACCCATGGGATTCTCGGGCTGGCTGCGATCGGCTGTCTTGTCTTCGGTCTGCTCACGCTGGTCAATGGGCCGATTCCGGAGATGCGCGTGCGGCTGGGAACCGCGCTTGGCGCGGGCATCGGCTTTGGCTTGATAACTATCTTCCTCACCACCATCGCCGTGCGTGCTCGTCGCAACAAGGTGCAAACCGGGGGAGAGGCGCTTTTGGGAACCATTGCGGTGGCACAAACCGCATTGAATCCGAACGGACAGGTGCTGGTGCGCGGGGAACTTTGGCAGGCGCATTCCCGCGATGCGGTCGCCGCCGGCGAGCCTGTCCTCATCCGCGACCGCAAAGGACTTCTGCTGGAAGTCGAACGTGACCGGCAAGGTTCCTGAATGCCGTTTCGCGCCCGTTTGGCGCGCTGTCCATGCTATACAACCTAAGGCGAGTGTTCCATGCTCGGGGAGAGTTGAACATGCCATCCACAGCAGTTTTGGTCGTCATCGTCATCGTGGCGTTCTACCTGTTTAGTTCCATCAAGATTTTGAAAGAGTACGAGCGCGGCGTGATCTTCCGCCTGGGTCGTCTGCTCAGTTCTCCCAAAGGCCCTGGGATCGTTCTCGTCTTTCGGCCATTCGATCAGATTGTGCGCATCTCTCTGCGCCAGGAGGCGATGGAAGTTCCGGCCCAGGACATCATCACTCGCGACAACGTCACGCTGAAAGTCAATGCGGTGATTACGCTGCGCGTGATCGATGCCGCCAAGGCTGTGGTGGAAGTATCGAACTACGTGTATCAAACATCGCAGTTTGCGCAGACGACGCTGCGATCGGTGTTGGGCGAGGTGGAACTGGACGAGTTGCTGGCGCATCGCGAGAAACTGAATTTAAAAATCCAGACCATCATTGACCAGCACACCTCACCCTACGGACTGAAAGTTGTCAGCGTGGAAGTGAAGCAGGTGGATCTGCCGGAGTCGATGTTGCGCGCCATGGCCCGCCAGGCCGAAGCAGAGCGCGAGAAGCGCGCCAAGATCATCAACGCGGAAGGCGAGTTCAACGCGGCGCAGCGTCTGGTAGAGGCGGCAACGCTTCTGGCGCAGCAGCCCATCACCATGCAATTGCGCTACCTGCAAACGCTCAGTGAAATCGGCGCGGAGAAAAATACCACCATCGTATTTCCGCTGCCGCTGGAACTGGTCTCGCTGCTGAAGCAAGTCGGCCAAGCGGTCCAACCTAAACCTGGCGGAGATGTCCAGCAATGACGGCCTTGTTTGAAGAGAATATCGATGTTCACGATCCGGTGGAAGTGCACTGGAGTACCAGCACCATCCTTGCAATCTTCTTTGCTGCTTCCTTGGTCTCGGCAGTGTTTTTTGGTCTCGGTTACTCCTTCGGCGGAGCCGGGACCTCAAAGCGCTCGCTTTCCATCAACTCGGATTCGAAGAACGACGGCGCGACGGGATCAGTTGTTTTACCCGCGCTGGCCAGCCCGTCCGATGTCTCAAGTAAGCCCTCCCCCATCGTCGCAACTGTAGCCGACAACGCCAATGCGCACCCTGCCGAGAATGCTCCATCGATGCCTGCGGCGGCGTTGCGTCCAGTTGCGGCGACGCCCATCAACCATGTGGCGGCTCAAATTGTCGAGAAAAAGATAATGCCCGCACCTGCTGCTCCGCATGAAAATCCGGCCACCAACACAAAGAGCAGCTCTCACATCATGGTTCAAGTGGGGGCCATCGGCGATCGCAAAGATGCCGAGAGACTGGTGGCTGAACTGCGCAAGAAGGGTTTCCACGCGGAAATCTATCCGGAGAAACATGACAAGTTCCTCCACGTGCAGATCGGTCCGTTTAAGGATGCTGCACAAGCGCAATCCAAGCGACATCAGGTGATGGCCAGCGGTTTCCACGCCATCCTGAAGAGTTCGTCTTAGGCGCTTCTTACTGTTTGCGTAAACCGCTTTAGCCGCGCATCCATTCCGGCAAACCCGAGGCAATGGACTCGCGCACAGCATCGATTAGCTCTTCCCTTGTTGAGAAATCCGCAGCCAAGAGCGGCGGATGGAGTTGAATGTGTGCCACTCCGGGGAAAATTCGCAGACTGCCCTTTCGCATCATGGTTTCTGTGCCATGGATTGACACTGGGACAATGGGCGCGCCGGTTTGCTGGGCCAGGTAAAAGGGGCCCTTCTTAAAGGGAAGCAGTTTCCCGGTACGCGAGCGTGTTCCCTCTGGAAAGGCCGTGAGATGCACGCCGGAGGCGAGAACTTTGGCGGCGCTGTCGATGCTCTCCCGCGCATCCTCACGGTTTCCACGACGTTCCACCGGCACAAAATCCGCCATCCGCATCGCCATCCCGACAACCGGAATTTTCATCAGTGTCTTCTTCAGGAAGACTGCGGAGCGTCCGGGGATCAGCGGCATAAATAAGGGCGGGTCAAGATTGGAAGCATGGTTCGCCATAAAGATGCATGCCTGACCCGATGGAATATTCTCGAAACCTTTGGCCTCAATGCGAATACCTCCTAGGCGAAGGCCGGACGAAGCAATCCACATCGAAAAGCGGTAGAGAAATGTCACGTCGCCTGTAATCCAGGTCCACGGAAAGCCGAGCAGCGCGCCGATAGGAATCAGGATCACGTAGTAGAGCAGGATTGTCAGCGCGGAAATCATGGGGCCACAGCGCGACCCTGCCCGCTGCGAAGAGTCTCTGGAAGTTTTCGATAAATTCCATCGAAGCCGCCATTGGAAAGGATCGCGACGACGTCTCCCGATTTCACATTCGCCGTAAGATGGCCGATGATTGTTGCTACGTCCGGCAACTGTCGCGCAGAACATCCGCGTGTCTGAAGCGCCTGCACGATGCGTTCCGGATGCAGGATCTGATCCGCTGGAATATTCGTTGCCTGGAACACCG
>JAJZDO010000253.1 GCA_021805955.1 Acidobacteriota bacterium | reverse complement strand
CGACTTGGTCTCGCATTGGAAAGGCAGCGGATCTTCAAACCACTTGACATCACAATCGCGCACCCGTTCCGCCAGCCGGGAAGCGAATTCAATATCCCAGGACAGATAACAGTCCACCATCAGTTCCATTTCCTCGCCGAGTGCGCTCCGACAGTCTTCCAGGCATTTCTGCATCTTGATCAGACCCATGCGACCGTCGGCCATACCCCAGGGGGCGGCAATTTTCACCCCTAGAAATCCGCTGCCTTTCCAATGCGAGACCAAGTCGGGGTGTGTGGTTGCGTAGCAAGGAATAGTCTCTTTGGTTTGGCCGCCGAGCAATCGATATACGGGCTGGCCCAGGGCCTTGCCCATCAGGTCCCACAGTGCTAGGTCTACTCCGCTCATGGCCATTGCCGTCACGCCGCCAAGCCCGTATGGCATGGTGGAGCGATACATCTGGTCCCAAAGCATTTCTATGTTGAAGGGATCCTGTCCTATTAGGAACCGGCTGAAGTGCTGTTCGATTACGGCGCAGGAGAAATGGCCGCCACCATAGTTGACCGCGCAGCCAGTCACGCCTTCATCGGTAAAGATTTCGATGGCGTAGGGATCCTGGCCGGGTCCCATCCACAATGTGCGCACTCGTGCATACTTTGGATAGACAGACATTGGGTTTGCGATGTGCGAGCCTGTTTGCCAGCCGCCCCCCCAGTACTGAGACTCACCGAAGCGAGCGCCTTTTTCCCCCAGGTTACCTGAGCGTATTCTGTAGAGTTTTATTTTTGTGATCTTCATTTCTCCGGGGTCTCCCGCTGGGCAGATTGATTCCGTTAGGTAGTCAATCGCAGGTGTCGCTTTCGGATCAATCGCAAAAGCACAGGTGACACAGTTTGCGCATATCGCAAATCAAAAACAATCGGCGGGCACGGCGTGTGGTTCAGTTCCATCCAAACACTTGTCTGGGGGGAATATCGCGTAGCCTGGGCTGCCGGAGCGATCCGGAACCTCTACCACCTTGAAGTACGCTTACGAATGCGTTACGGGCTGCTGTTCTCTGTCTGCGTCGGCAAATAAACTGCGCGGGTAGACCTCATCGATATTCATTGGGGTGATCAACTGTATCGGCGCGTAAATTGCAGGCGGAACCGATTTGCGGTGGAGAATATCGAGCGCAAGTTGAATAAGATTGTCTCCGTAACGCTCGGGGAACGTGGCGATAGATCCCACCAGTCTTGTTTGCGAAGAGCGCAATTCGCGACGGGCCTCAGGGAAAGCGCCCACTCCCAATGCCATGCAAAGAAGACTTCGTCCAACCTCTTCAAAGGCGCGGAGAGCGCCCAGAACCGCGAGATCATTGACTCCGGCAATGAGCGTCCGGCGCTTTGGTGCGAACTGTAAATGGCGGCGCACCAATTCAAAAGAGCGCTCCATTTCACCGCGTGAATCGAGATGGAGCACCTGATAGCTTCCCGCCAACGACTTGCGGACAACTGACTGCGCCCCCGAAATTCGGAGATGTGGAAGCGAGCCGGCGATTTCCAGATCAAGCATCAATAACTCATCGATTTTGCCATGCCAATGCTGTTGGGCAGCTTTCACCAGGGCCTTGCCCGCCATCTGGCCGACACGATAATTGTCCACTCCAAAGAAGGTGGCGCCTGGGTGCGGAATCTCGACGGCAATCACAGGGATGGCTCCCTTCTCATAGATCGCCGACAACTGCGCGCCGATCCGCTCGTATACCTGAAATTCGATCGCCAGATCCACTCCCTGTCGCACCAGAGTTTGCGCATTGCGCAATGCCGCCTTGACACTGTACTGGTTTTCTACCTCGATCAGATCGATCTGGTTGCGCGTAGCTGACCACCGGAGTCCTTGTGAAACGGCCTTTGAAAAGGAGTCGCTGTTCTGCGATGCATAGCCGATGCGAAAGCGCTTCTGTGTAAGGATATGGACGTTAGAAGAATACCGTCGTCCATCTGGCCGGCGCAGCAGGCCCTCTTCCTCCAGAGTTCGCAATAGTCGAAACGTGATGGTGCGCTCAAACCCGGTCCGTTCCGAAACTTCACCCAGGCTAAACGATTGCTGGGTGTCTGTGAAATGACGCAGTATTTCGCAGGCACGCGCCACGGTTTCTAATTTGTATCGAGCATTGTCTCGGCTAGCGCACATAATCGGAGGCCAAAGGGAAGATCATTGCGTCGCGGTGAACCCTCACCACGCCTAGTCTAACATTTGCGATTTCCGCAATTCCCTGCATCCGCGATTTTACTCTTGCCGCCCAATTGTCCGTTCCTGTGTCGTGTATGACGTTATGCGGTTATGCCGAAGTCGGAGTCAAGAACATCGCTGTTTCTGGTGCCACAGTTGCTACCGCCAACCTAGCCGCCCTCTTTTCTCAGACGTTTGACCGCCGATGCATGTGTTTTCAAGGCTCGGAGCTAAGATAATTCTCTCGTCTCAGGAATTATGCAATCAGATCTCGAAACGGAGCCAGTGTATGAAACTTGCCGTCTTAGGCGTGCTTTGCGCGGTTGCCTGCGCACAAATGTCAGCACAGAATGTTGCCACCGTAGCCCAGCAGTTCCAGGATCCTCCCAAGGCCTACCGGCCCATGGTGCGCTGGTGGTGGCCTGGCGGCGACGTGACCGACGTCGAGTTACGCCGGGAGGTGGGTCTTCTCGATCAGGCCAATTTTGGCGGCGCTGAAATTCAGCCTTTCGCAATCGGGCTTGATCCAAATATGTCGGACGAAGCACGAAAACGCGTCAACGATTACCTGACACCGACGTTCTTCTCGCATATGCAAGCGGCACTCGAAGAGGCCAGGACGCGAGGAATGTGGCTGGACTACACCTTCGGCTCCGGCTGGCCTTTCGGCGGGGCGGGAATTGTTACCCCGGAACTGGCCTCGGTGGAATTGCAGTCGGCTCACCAGACCATTCGCGGTCCCGTCCACTTTCACGAAAAGATACTGATGCCCCAGATGGACGCGCGCATCACCAAGGATGCAAACCTGCCACCGGGCTGGCTGGAACGCTTCAAACAAAGAGAAAAGCTGGTGGCCGTGGTCGCCGTTCGCGGAGACGCCGTACAGTATTTTCCAAACCAGCACCGGGGCCAGCTACCGGAAGTCAAAAACACAGGCCAGCTTGATCCCGGCACCGCGGTAGCGCTGACAAGCCATATGCTACCCGATGGCACACTGGACTGGAACGTTCCAAAGGGCACATGGCAAGTATTTGTTTTTAAAGAAATGCCGACCGGGCAGAGAGTCACAGGCGGCACCGGATCCGGGCCCCAGCTTGTTCTGGACCACATGAACAAGCACGCATTCGATGTGTATGCCCAACAGGTAGGAGGCACGGCCCGGCAGTATGACGGCCAGTACTTCGGCCACGGCCTGCGGGCAATTTTCTGCGACAGCCTGGAGGTAAGCGCCTACCTGTTCTGGAGCGACAACTTTCTTGAAGAGTTCCGCAAGCGGCGCGGCTACGACCTGACTCCCTATCTGCCGATTCTGAAAATCGAGAGCGGCGGCGCTGGAGTTACGGAAGCGCCTATGTATAACATCGCCGGAATTGGCGACCGGGTGCGGCAGGACTATTGGCAGACGGTTTCCGACGTGATGATCGGCAATTTCTACTCGCCGTTTATCCAGTGGGCCGCGAAGAACAACTTGCTGTCGCGCATCCAGGCGCATGGCTCTCCCACGGACTGGCTGCGGGTGTATGGAGCGGCCAGCATTCCAGAAACCGAGGACCTCTACGACAATGGCCGCTACGATTTCCTGAAAATGTCCTCCTCAGCCGGGGACCTCTACGGACGAAAAATCGTATCCAGCGAAAGCTTTGTCTGGCAGGGTAAGGCCTATCAAACCACGCCTGAGAAGATCAAGCGCTACGCCGACGAACTGCTCACAGCCGGCATCAACGAAATTATCTACCACGGCTACCCCTACGAATACATGGACCGCCCTGAACCGGGCTGGCACCCGTTTGCAACGGAAGGGGCGTACTCCTCCGACATGAACCAGCACAATACCTTTTGGCCGTATCTTGGCCGCTTGAATGAGTACATGACGCGGCTACAGTATTTATCGCAGACCGGCACGACGGTGGTTCCAGTCGCGCTCTATCGCGGTCCGTTTCCCTACTCAGCGAAAAAAGAGCCGCCACAGCGCGAACTCAAACTCGACACGCGCCTGATGGCCGCGGGATATAACTTCGACCTCATCGACGATTATGCGCTGCTGGATTGCAAGGTTGTAGACGGGAAGCTGGTGTCGCCTGGAGGGGCCAGCTATGGAGTCCTGATACTGCAGGATCGGAAGTCGATCTCTGAAAAGCTGGCGGGGCAACTGACGGAATTTGCGCAACAGGGACTGCCTATCGTCTTCGTTGGACGCACGCCGCAGGTGCAGGCGGAGGTTGCCGAGGGGAAGGTGCCGACGGAAGGCATGGATACTTCGCTTGGAAAAATTCTGGCGGATAAAAACGTTCACACAACTGTGGACTCGTCTGGCGTCGTCAAGATTCTGGAAGTGTCCGTTGCACCCAATCTTCATTTTGAAGGGCCTTCCGTCTCGTTCATCGAGAAACGCATCGGCAAACTGGACATCTTTTTCCTGCGCAACCCCGACGATGCAGAGAAACGAACCAGGATCGATTGCACAGCCGTCGGCACGCCGGAGATATGGGACCCGTGGACAGGAGCCAGCCGTCCATTGGCCCAATTTGAAAGAAATGGAAAGACCGTGCGGTTGCCGCTCGATATCGGTCCCTATGGATCGACGCTTCTGGTCTTCGACCCGGATGGAAAGCCAGCAGGGCGACCGGTAAAAATGCCCGCTCCCACTCAGATCGTCGCACAGATAGCGGTAGGCGAGAATGGCTGGAAATTCCACGGCGTCGGGATTGGGCCTGGGAGCCAACCGGAAACGATCGATATGGAACTGCCGAATCTGGTGGACTGGACGATGACCGAGCGCCTAAAGAATTTTTCCGGGCGGGGCCAGTACACCACCACGTTTACCGTGCCTGCGACACTCCTTGGCAGTCATCATCGAATCATGCTCGACTTGGGCGACGTGAAAGACGTGGCGGAGATTTCCATTAACGGAAAACCGGGTCCAGTCCTTCTGCTTAGGCCGTACAGGGCAAACGTGACCCCGCTATTGCAACCCGGTGAGAACACGCTGCAAATCACGGTCGTCAACGCTCTTTTTAACGCGCTTTCCGCGCGGGGCCCCAGCGCCAATTATTCTCCGGAGGAAACCAACACTGCGAACGGGCTGCTTCCGTCGGGGCTGATCGGACCCGTGCGTCTGGAGGAAGTGACACAGCAGTAGCGGTCTCAGAGCAATTCGATGATGATTCCTGGGTGGAACGAGTCCGCCGATCGTTATCCTACTTTTTCTACCAGCGATTCCCGTGAGACCGCTTTGTGTTCCACATAGTTATAAGGGGAAACGCTGTTGCCTCGAACGAGCGCCATGCCCAGTTCGATCAACCGCGAGCCGTATTGGGCGGCTTCATGCGAAATCGACCCAATGACGGGGCTGCTAGGAATCTGAATCTCTGCAAGCATCTCTGGAATGCAGTCCTGTCCAACGATGGCAACGTGTTTCATGCGCTTCAACTCGCGCACCGCCTCCAGGGCGCCCAGTGCGCTAGTGTCGTTGGCGGCGGCAATCAAGATGTGCCGGTCCTTGGTATGACGCATGAGAAATTCCGAAACGATGCGCTGGCTTTTGTCGCGCATCCCGCGCCCATCAATGCGCACGAATTTTTCGACGGGTACCGATCTGAGCTTCGATCGAATTCCTTCAAGAGCACCGGTCATACGGCTCTGCACCAACGTTCCCGCTTCTTCCAGATCGAGCCCCAATATCCACTCCACCTCGCCGGACCAGTTCTCCTGTGCGTACTCTGCGAGGAGTACGCCAGCCTCGAATCCAACGCGGTAATTATCCACCCCAAAATACGTTGCATGGGGATGAGGAATATCGATCGCGATCAAAGGGATATTCGCGCCAGCGATCTTGTCGGCGAGGATAGGAGCAACATGCTGGTCAACCTGGAATTCGATCACAAGATCGACTTGTTCCCTGACAAATGCGTCCGCATTTTTCAAGGCTGTTGCCCCATCGTAACGGTTGTCGAGGATCAATAAGTCCACGCCTGAAGCAGCGGCGGCAGCACGCAGGCTAGAAGTTACGGCTTCTGAAAAAGGCATCTCCGAGCTTTGGCTGCCAAACCCGAAACGCAGCTTGGAGGGCTGTCCGACGCTGCGGTATAGCCCATCGCCAGCCTGCGTAATATAACCTCGATGCACCAATGTCTTGAGAATGCGGTAGACACTGGTTTTGGAAAAGTGCGTGCGCCGGTAAATGGCCTCCAGCGCCATCGGGCTCTTCTCGGCCTGGAGCAGTTCCATGATGTCCAACGCCTTGGACAGGATAGGAATCAGGTATAGGCGTTTGGTCGAAGTCTTTGCCAAGTGCGTAGGCTCCAATGGCGTTTTTATGCCGAAGTATAACAGCTCCCGGGCTTCGTTGTTCCCAAATGGAACCTGGAATCAAGCATAGCTGGCGAGAGTCTTCGCGTTTTTCGCGCCACGTTCCCTCGCAATCCGTTCGACATAACCGCTCTCGCGGAGCGCGCGCAACGGGTCTTCCGGAACTCCACGCGCTAGGCGCCATTCCCGGACGACCGGTCGAATATCTTCCCAGAATGCAGCGCGAAAACATTCCTCTGCTTCGACCAACCTACACTCGTTTTGCAACCGGCTGAGTTGCTCATGGTCTACCAATGCAGCTCGCGCATAGAGCTCCTGTGCGGCGATGGTCGTCTGCACCATTGCCTCGATCTTGCCTTTTAGATTGTGGCTTTGGTCGATCATGAAAGGAACGTGCATCGCCGCACCCCGCTCAAGCTCGCAGCTCAAGATTTCGTGAAAGATACGGAAGACTTGATATGGATCGATCGAACCCAGCGTCAGATCATCATCGGCATACCTGCGGTCGTTAAAGTGAAATCCCCCCAGGATATCCAGTTGCAGCAGCCACGCCACAATCTGCTCTATGTTCTGCGACTGATAGTGGTGCCCGGTATCGACCAGCACCCGCGCCTGTGGCCCCGCACCGCGTGCCAGTTCCAGCGCCATGCCCCAATCCGCGATATCGGTGTGATAAAAGGCGGGCTCGAAAGGCTTGTATTCAATCAGCATCCGCTGATTGGTGGCGAGCGCACCATGCGTCTGCAGAAAGATCTCCTGCATCCAGTCGATCCGCTTCCGTATATTTTGTGTGCCGGGATAGTTCGATCCGTCGGCCACCCAAAAGGAAATGTCGCGCGATCCGAGCCGTTTGCCGATCTCGACAGAAAGCAGAATATGATCGAGCGCCTTCTGCCGGATTTGTGCGTCGGGATTGCAAATGGAGCCGTATTTGTACTCCTGCGCCTGGAATAAGTTTGGATTGATCGATCCCGCCTGGATTCCATATTTCGACACCAACTTCTGGATCGCCGGGACATCCGCCAGTCCCCCAGGCAAGTCCCACTCCACATGCAAGGCCATGATGGGGCTGATACCCGTCAGCGCTAGTACCTGTGCGGCATCTGCAAATTTTTCTTCGATCGACGTTGCCGCCGCTGCCTGTAGAAACTTGCCGAATCGCGTTCCAGTGTTTGCAAATCCCCAGGATGGCACTTCGAGTTCGAATCCATCCAACGCTTTCCAGAGTAGGTCTTGTTTTTTCTGTCGCATATGGTGTCCGTCCCCTGCCCCCTCAGTTCAACTGCATGGAAGGGGCAACAAGCCATTTAATAGAAAACTAATTCCCTATTGGAAATCAACACAAAGCATAGCAAAGAAATATCCCCCCTATCAATAGATTTTCTCGAAGAGATGCGTTTCGTATACGCTGCGATCTTTGTGCCGAACCAACAGTGGATGAAATCGACGACCACATTCAGTCCGAGTGCTTCAAGAACTTCCTGCGATCGTCCTGGTGCGCCTCGGTCCGTTTGCAGACCGAACCAAGAGGATCTCGCGGGCGCCATGCTGCTCCCGTCTTTGTCCACGCCAAACGCGCCAGGATGTCACCGGGGAGGCGACAATCATCGTCTCCTGCGGTCGCTTGCCGCAGCCTCCATACACTTCGATCCCTTACTTCAAATAGAAATTCCATTTCACAATCAATATATAAACAATTTATGATTGCTTGGCTTCAGTGCAATCCATGTTCGGTACGGCTGGCGCGGCACAGATTTCCTACCGGGAGGCAGTTTTGGGCGTAAATCCCTTTCTGGGTGTCATTTTTAATTGGCTTGGTGGGCTGGCCTCTGCCAGTTGCTACCTGCCCTTCCGTGGCATCAAGCGCTGGTCTTGGGAGACATACTGGCTCGTGCAGGGGATATTCAGCTGGATTTTTGCTCCCATCCTGATTGCTGCCGCACTGGTGCCGCACCTGTATTCGATACTGCATGCCGCCCCAGCGTCCAGCCTTTTTTTCTCTTATTTCTGGGGTTCCATGTGGGGATTTGGCGCGCTGACTTTCGGGCTTTCCATTCGTTATCTCGGCATTGCCCTCGGCTATCCCATTGCCATGGGGCTCTGCACCGTCTTTGGGACCCTGATGCCACCGATCTTCAGCGGTGAAATGGGGACAATCGTTCGCCAGAGATCCGGCCAATTTATTCTTTTGGGCATTGGCATCTGTGTCGTCGGGATCATCTTCAGCGGTCTGGCCGGACGCTCTAAGGAACAGGAACTCTCCGAGGAAGAAAAAAAGAAAACGGTCAAGGAGTTCCATTACGGCAAGGGCCTAGCCGTGTCCATCTTTGCCGGTGTGATGAGTGCCTGTTTCGCCTACGGACTCGCAGCCGGGAAGCCAATCGCGCAAATCGCGCAGACAAAGCTGGCGCTCGAACATCACTCCGGCCTGTGGCAGGGCCTGCCCGTCCTGGTGGTTGTGATGTTGGGTGGGTTTACCACAAATTTCTTTTGGTGCCTCATCTTGTTGGTCCGCAACCGCTCCGCCAGCCAGTACATCGGCCTTTCGGCGCTGACGGATCCTGCAGGTAGCGCTCCGTCCGGCGCGGTTTCCGCCGTGCCGCCTCCTGCACCAACGGAATTTCCATCGCAGTCTGCGGCCGCAGTCCGCGCGCCCTCTGTTAGCCGCCTGCCGGTGAGCAGGCTGATCGTGAATTATCTCTTCGCCGGCGCCGCTGGAGTCATCTGGTATTTCCAGTTTTTCTTCTACAGCATGGGCCAGACCGAGATGGGCAAATACGCCTTCTCCAGTTGGACGCTGCTCATGGCCAGCATCATTATCTCCTCGACTCTTTGGGGCATCGCTCTTCATGAGTGGCGCGGCACCAGCCGGCGTACACAGGGCCTGGTCGCGATCGGCCTTGTACTGCTCGTGGCCTCGACCGTTGTCGTCGGCTATGGCAATTATTTGCAGGTCAACGGCAGCTCTCAACCTCGGCCTGCTTCCAATCCGCGGCAAAAATTGGGCATGGCTCAGAAATTGGATCCGCCGAGTACCCCTCGATCCTAGCGCAGCTAGGGGGGATGGAACGATGCCCGCATCATCCCGCGCGTACCGCATGCAACCATGCAAGGAGTCATTCTGCCCCTGTCGCGCAGCGAAGAATCCATGCATTCGCGTCCCGTAGCAGCGGAAGGCCGCCGCTCTGAGCGAACTGTATTCAACGATAAGGGAGTCATTCTGAGCGCAGCGAAGAATCCATGCATTCGCTTTCCTTACCCGGAGCAAAGCCGCAGGGTCTCAGAACAGCAACCCCAGCCACCCGCCTTCCACTCCCCGCGAAACCGCTCCAGGTCTCCAACCGATGGCTGGTGTACCTTGGGTGCCCCAGGTCTCGCTTCTGAGACCTGGGATTCTCCAATCCTAAAAATCATCCCATCACAATAGATAGCGGTCTTCGAGCCGTCGCGTCTGCCCCAGCGCCGTCAAGGTCTCCAGAATTTCGGCCACCCGTATTCGACTGGCAGGCTTGAACGCTGCCGCGACCTGCTGCGCGCTTTGCAGCGGAGTGGCGCGAAGAGCATCTTTCACCGCCCGCGCAATTCGATCAACGCAAGAGTGTTTTTGCCGGTACTAACTAACCGTCCTCCATAAGCTCCCGATTCCCAAAGTGATAATCATGACTTCGGTGTGTTCCCGCTTTCGGTTCCGGCTGCAATTTGCACAGGGCTGGGAGTTCCTCATCGTGCTGTAATGGGAACAATCAGCCGCATTTCAATCGGTCGCGGTAATGTTTAAGATGTGGATACGGTACCTCCATCCAAGCGTTCCGAGGTCATGGCTCTGGTCCACTCAAAGGACACGCGGCCCGAGCTACTCGTCCGCAGGCTTGTATTCGCCACAGGTTACCGGTATCGGCTCCATGCGAAGGATTTGCCTGGCCGACCCGATCTCGTTTTTCGTTCCCGGCGAAAGGTCATTTTCGTTCACGGCTGCTTCTGGCACCGGCACAACGCCTGCGCCCTTGCGCGGATGCCGAAATCGCGACCGGAGTTTTGGGGGCCGAAGCTGGAAGGAAACAAGCAGCGAGACGCTAGAAACTTGGTGCGCCTCAGGCAGCAGGGGTGGCAGGCGCTGACGATTTGGGAATGCCAGCTTAGCGACACCAATCGTTTGCAGAGCAAGATTAGGAGGTTCCTCGATGCATAGCGTTGAATTATTTGCCGGAGCTGGTGGACTAGCGATTGGCATGTCGAATGCTGGATTTAGTCACGCGGCTGTCATTGAATGGGATCATGACGCTTGCGAAACATTCCGTGAAAATCAACGTGACAATTTCCAAGCTGTTGAAAAATGGCCACTGTTCGAGGGCGACGTGAGAGAGTTCGATTATAGCCGCCTGACGAATGTTGTGGTTGTTTCGGGGGGCCCACCATGCCAGCCATTTTCACTGGGCGGTAAACATCGTGGGCACCTAGATACGAGAGACATGTTTCCACAGGCGGTTCGAGCAGTGCGCGAATTGAGACCTAAGGCCTTCATCTTTGAGAATGTCAAGGGGCTCTTGCGGGAAACATTCGCCGACTATTTTGAATATATCCAGCTCCAGCTAACACATCCGAGCTTCACTCGGCGCAAGTCGGAAAACTGGAAAGAGCATCGCATGAGGCTGGAAAAGCACCACACCTCCCTTCAAGGTCGCACGGAGTACAATGTCGTGTTCCGGCTGCTGAATGCCGCGAATTATGGAGTGCCACAGCGCCGTGAGCGTGTTTTCCTAGTTGGATTTCGGTCCGACCTCGGTATCGAGTGGAGCTTCCCAGAAGGCCCTTATTCGGAAGACAACTTGCTGCGTTCGCAGTGGGTGACGGAGGAGTACTGGGACCGTCATAGAATCGCGAGTCGCAAACGACCGCGACTCGACCCCCGCCAAGCCACGCGTGTAGTGAAACTTCGCGGGGATCTACCTTTCGATTCCGACAAGCTCCCGTGGTTGACGGTGAGGGACGCAATCGCGGACCTACCTGATCCTGAGAAGAAACTGCGGAGCGAGATTCCAAATCACGCGTTCAATCCTGGTGCCCGGATCTACAAGGGGCACACTGGCAGCCCACTCGACGAACCCGCGAAGACCCTAAAAGCGGGCGACCACGGCGTGCCGGGTGGAGAAAACATGCTCGCGCGGGTGGACGGAACGGTTCGTTACTTCACCGTCCGCGAAGCTGCCCGTCTGCAGACCTTCCCCGACAAATACGTGTTTCGAGGTGCTTGGACCGAGGCTATGCGGCAACTGGGAAACGCAGTCCCCGTTCGCCTGGCCCAGACTGTCGCCGGATCGGTGGCCGAAACATTGCTAAAAAGAAGCAAGGATAACCGATGACAAAGACTCCCTTAAAGCTCGAACAGTTGGCCGACCGGATCAAGGAGATCTCCGAGGAGATCGCCAAGGAGGAGGCAACACTACTTGCTGGGCCAAGCGCAAAAAGAGTTCGAAAGAAGATTGGAGATGCGTACGAGAAGCTGCGAAGGGTCATGGAGGACCTCGACCCCATAAAGCATCCAGGATTTGTCTTCGACCCCTCAAATCCGAACGTAGTCGGGCGGATAGTCGGAATCACGATGATCGCTCAGCCCAGAAAACCGCTTACGATTGCGGATCGCTTCTATGGTTCCGGGGTCTATGCGATCTATTACGCGGGAGCATTCCCAACCTACTCGGCGATATCGAAGCGAGAACATCCTATCTACGTTGGCAAGGCTGATCCGGCTGACCCCGCGAGTAAAACGGCATTCGAACAAGGAGACAAGCTGTCGGGCCGCTTGAATGAACACCGAAAGAATATTGTCAAAGCTGCGGCGTCGCTGCGATTGGAAGATTTCGAATACCGCGTCCTTGTTGTCCAGTCGGGATGGCAAAATGCGGCGGAAAGCTACCTGATCGATCTCTTCAAACCGATCTGGAATAATGAGGTCGGCATTTGTTACGGTTTTGGCAAACACGGGGACGCGCCTGAAACCCGTGCGAACCTTCGTTCGCCGTGGGATACCCTGCACCATGGTCGCGACTGGGCTCACCGAGATCCAAATATGTTGGATGCGCGACCAAGGGAGCAAATTGTCAAAGATATCGCGCGGCATTTTGCCGAATACCCACCGCTCGGCTCAGTTGATGAGATTTTGCGCCGTTTCCTGGATGAAATGAGGGAGATTGCCTAAGGTTGATGATTGGTCTGCGATCAACGATGAGCAGACAATTAGCTGCGCGCCAGGTGCCCCATCAATCCTAGCGCAGCTAGGGTGGGATAGAACGATGCCCGCAGCACAGCACGGTGCCACAGGTTCCGATTCTTAGACGTGGACTCAGGCGGATGAGTTCCACTTATGTCACCGTCAATCCGGAAGGAATTCTAGGTTGACGAGATCATGCCATCGCGTGACCTGAACCCCGGCAATAAACGCCGCGGTATTTTCCATCCATCCATCGCAACCCTCAGCATCTGGCGATAATTTCCATCTTGAACGTAGTTGCACCAGGTGCTACAGTGTTTGCATGGCGAACCAGGATGATATGCCATGACGAAGAATCGTAAATACAAAACGGACGCGTTTGAGGCAGTTCACCGCACCGTCGCCGGGATGTATCGGGCCGGTACCATCGACAAGACCACAATGCGCAGCTTTGACGCATCCTGCCTCGCCGCTCCCGCCCCGATTAAGCCGCATCAGATCAAGGCGCTCCGGGAGAGTCTCCGCGTCAGCCAACCGGTCTTCGCCCGCTACCTGAATACCAGCGAATCGACGGTGGAGAAGTGGGAGACGGGAGCCAAGAAACCCAGCGGCATGGCGCTCAAGCTGCTGGCTGTCGTGCAGAAATACGGATTGAAGATGCTCGCCTGAACTTGAAAAGAATTGTAATCCCTGGTCGGCGTGGCGAGCCTGCTTCGCAGGCGCCAGCGCAAGCAACACCACGCCGATCACGACCAGCACACCCACGCCAATCAGTTCCCCGCACGCCACACTGGCGCAGCTAGGGTGGGATCGAACGATGCTATTCCAAGCTTCGCTTACTTCGTGACCGCGCCCTGGCTGGCGACGGCGTGGATCATCTGCTCCACCCGCGCGGGATCGCCGAGGTAGTAGTGCCGGATCGGCTTCAGGCTTCCATCCAGCTCGTACACCAGCGGCACGCCGGTGGGAATGTTCAAAGCGGCGATCTCCCGGTCGGAAATCTCATCCAGATACTTGACCAGCGCCCGCAGACTGTTGCCGTGCGCGGTGATGAGAACGCGATATCCAGCCTTCACGCGCGGCGCGATCACTTCATGCCAGCATGGCAACACGCGCGCCACGGTGTCCTTCAGGCATTCCGTCAGCGGCAGTTGGGCCTTGGCCAGATTCTTGTAACGAGGATCTTTTCCAGGGTAACGCGGGTCTTTCTCATCGAGTGCCGGAGGAGGAACGTCATAACTCCGCCGCCATTCCTTCATCTGCGCCTCGCCGTATTTCGCAGACGTTTCCGCCTTGTTCAGCCCTTGCAGCGCTCCATAGTGCCGCTCGTTGAGCCGCCAGTCGCGCACCACGGGGACCCACATCAAATCCATCTCATCCGACACCATCCACAATGTTCGGATGGCCCGCTTCAACACTGAGGTGAAGGCCACGTCGAACGCATACCCTTCCGCCTTCAGCAATCGGCCCGCCTCGCTGGCCTCTTTTCTGCCCTGCTCGGAAAGATCCACGTCCGTCCAGCCGGTAAACAGGTTTTCTTTGTTCCAGATACTTTCTCCGTGCCGAAGCAGAACAAGCTTATTGGTTTCCATGATCTTTTTTCACTCCTTCTTGCGATGCGGCCGATCGGATTCGAGGGTTGTCGATTGGAAACCGTCTCCCTCGGCGGCCGCGATGCGTTTTGAGTTCGTTTCTTCCATCCTATATTGAACCGCGCGATGGAATCGGAGAAGGCGGCCACGGTCACGTGTCCCGCCGACAGAAAATCGGCGTCACTTTTCGTCCATTTTATATAGTTGCCTTAGCAACTATTTGGTCATCTTTGGTTGCTAAGGCAACTTGTTTTTTTCGGAGTGCTTTCCAGCGCCGAAAATATTCCGGAAATCGGTGGCGCATTTTCAGGAAATCCGGCGAACAGGCTGTGTCAAGGAAGAATCACCGCCGCGCCATCGATGGCGTCGTCCTTGATCGCCTGCAGCGCCTCATTCACATTGTCCAGAGAAAATGCGGCCGTTTTCGACTCCAGATGAATTTCCGCCGCAACTTCGAGAAAGTCGCGCGCGTCCGCCCGCGTCATATTCGCAACGCTGCGAATCTGCCGCTCGCCCCACAGCAGTTTGTCATAGTCGAACGCAGGCATTTTATCCAGATGAATCGCATTGATGGCCACCACGCCGCCTTTGCGCAAACACGAAAGCGCTGCGACAACAACATCGCCGCTGGGCGCAAAGGTCACGGCGCGGTCCAATTTCACTGGAGGTTTCTCGGTCTCGCTTCCCACCCACGTAGCGCCAAGAGATTCGGCCAAGCGGCGATGAGACGCCCCGCGCGTCGAGACATACACGTTACACTTCCAGGCGCGCAGGACGGCAATCGCGAGGTGAGCGGACGCGCCGAAACCGAACAAGCCCACGCACTCGCCGGGCAGGACGCCGGCCACGCGCAGACTGCGAAACCCAATGATGCCGGCACACAACAGCGGCGCGGCGTGCAGATCGTCCAAAGCTTCTGGGAGAGGAAAAACAAAATCAGCCCTGGCGGTCGCATACTCCGCATAGCCGCCATTCACGGTATACCCTGTGAAGGTCGGCGCATCGCACAGGTTCTCGGAGTCATGCCGGCAGTACCAGCAGGTCCCGTCCACGCCGCCCATCCAGGAAACGCCGACACGCGTCCCGGCCGGGAGTTCCGGCGTCGTACCTTCGACAATCTCGCCCACAATTTGATGACCGGGAATCAACTTTTCACGCCGGGGCGGAAGTTCTCCTGCGAGGATGTGCAGGTCGGTACGGCAGACGCCGCAGGCGCGGACGCGCAGAAGGACCTGACCGGGTTCCGCGTGAGGCCGGGGCACGTCCTCAATGCGAAGAGCGTGGCCGGAAATGCCAACTGGAGAATTCAGAATCGCGGCTTTCATGTGCTTCCTTTCCGGGCAAACAATGTCATCCCCCAGAGATCGCGAAGAACCTCGGTTTATTCCGAGGAGAATACATATACAGAGATGCGTCGCATCAGCATGACAGTTCAATTTTGCGCGGCATTGCCGCACCTATAAAACTGCGATCGCTTTCCTCTGGCGTCGTCCGCGCACAGTCCACGCTCTCCGGCAAATTCACGCCGCAATTCTTGCCGATCTCATCGAAAACGCACGCGAAACCTCCAGCGTGAAACACATCTTTCCGAGGCCGCGCTATGCGGTGTCGCGCCTGTAAATCCGCGGTTTGGCGCTCACTCCAACATCAGTGACGACCATCACTGCAAGCAAACGCGAATGATTCTACCCTCTTCTGTCGCAATCAATGATGTTCACGCAATGTGAGTCGATTGTCAGAACCGACAAAGCTGTCTGAACCGTAATGGAGGCTCTATGAAACGTTTGCTCCTATGTGTTGCGCTGGTCGTCGGACTAGCCGGACTCTGGAATACCGGACCGGTGTATGCCGCGGGTAAGACCGGTCAGCAGACCAACGCACCCCAAACTCCCCCGACGGCCACGACCGGGGCACCCGGCTACGTTGGCTCCGAGACTTGTCTGACCTGCCATGCGGAAGTGGGCAAGAGCTTTGCCAACAACCCGCATTCCAAGCTTGCGCTTATGCACAATGGCAAGGGCATTACGTGCGAGAGCTGTCACGGACCGGGGCAAGCCCACGTGGACAGCGGCGGAGAGATCACCAAGATCTTCCTGCCCAGCAAGGCACCCGCCAGTCAGATCGATGCGACTTGCCTGGGATGCCATGCTGGAGTGCATCCGAATTTCGAGCGCTCGCCCCATGCCAAGGCCGGCCTGAGCTGCATCAGTTGTCATAGCATTCACGCCCCGCAGAGCGAACAGGCCCTGCTGAAACTGCCGCAGCCGACGTTGTGCCTCAGTTGCCACACCGACGTGAAGGGGTCATTCGACATGCCATTCCACCACCCGGTGAACGAAGGTGGAGTCAACTGTACCGACTGCCACGACGCGCACGGAACATTCCAGAACAGCAATTTGAGAATTACCGCCGATCAGAACATGATCTGCACCAAATGCCATATGGATGTGCGCGGGCCGTTCGTATATGAGCACGCCGTGGTCAAAGGGGAAGGGTGCATGGCGTGCCACACGCCGCACGGCTCTCAGAACGCCCGGCTGCTGAATATGCCGACGATCAATACATTGTGCAACCAGTGCCATAGCCAGGTGAGCGCCGATACGATCCACGGGATGAACGCGGGATCGCAGGAGCTAACGCCCTGCACCGGCTGCCACACCATGATCCATGGATCCAACCTCAATGCCGCTTTCATTCGGTGATGTGGCAAACTCCGGGTTTTGATGCATTGACGTTTTTTTCAAAGCGAGGTTCGATATGAAGAAGACAGATGGACTTTCAAGGCTGCACCATCCAAAGCTCTCTTCCGCAATGGCCCAGCGTATCGCCGTGGGCATGGGAGTCGCCATATTGCTGATGACCGCAGGCGTCGCTGCCGCCCAGGTTGCGATGCCGGATTCAGCGTCGGCTGCGCCGAATGGATATACGCTCCACGGGAGCATCAATCTGGGTGGGAACATGACCAGCCTCACAGGCAGTGGGGCCATGTACGACACGATGGTCAATATGCAGTCCGGGCCGCGCGTGCTGGGCAGCTCCTTTCAGATGCAGGCGTTGCCGACCACAAAGCATACGCTTGTCGATTCCCTGACGGCCTACAGCACCGGGTGGGGCGGGAACCCATACGACCAAGCCACGATGAACTTCTCCAAAGGCAAAATCTACCAGTTCTCGGGAACGTTCCGGCGCGATCGCCAGTACTTCGATTACGACCTGCTGGGCAACCCGAACATCCCCGCAGGGCAGTCGATCCCCATCGGGCCAACCACTGCGCCCACGGGCTCGCTTGCATGGCCGCAGGTGAAGCAGTCACCATTCCTGTACAACACAGTGCGGAGGATGACGGACACGAGCCTTACGATCTTTCCGATCTCCAAGGTCACGTACCATTTCGAATACTCGCAAAATGTATTCCAGGGCCCGAGCCTGAGTCCCGGCGCGTCGAGCCCCTTCTTTGCAGCCTCGATCGGCACGAATACTCAACTGCTCGAGCAGTATCAACGCAACAGCACCGACGATTTTATCGGAGGGATCGACTGGAAACCCTTGCTGAAAACCACGCTGACCTTTGAAGAAGAGGTCGATCATTACAAGGAAGGCTCCTACTTTACTCTGGCCCCGAGCGATTTCATCGCACAGGAGGCGGACGGAACGCCGGTGGCTTCGGGCGGATGGGACAGCATTCCGCCTTACGGCATCGGCAGCTGCAATACGGGAAGCATGGGCGCCGCGCCCTATACGATCCTGTCGCCCGCGCAAACCCCGGGCGGGCTGCCCATCATCAATCCGGCATGCAGTGTCGCCACCAGCTACCTTCGCAGCCAGCCGACACGCATTTTGTACCCAACAGAGATTTTCCGGTTCCAAAGCTCCAGCATCCCGAACGTCGCGATGAACGGCGATGTGCGCTACACCAACGCGAATATGAACCTTCCCAATTACTATGAGAACTTCCAGGGACTGTCCGGGGCGGTTCGTTCCATCACATATACAGGCAACGCGAATGCCAGACGGGAGGTCATCGCTGTCGATTACGGCGTCGATTGGAATGCGACGAAAACGATCAGCGTTGCGGATCAGGTTGTCTTCTCCAATGTCCAGCAACCCG
This sequence comes from Acidobacteriota bacterium, assembly GCA_021805955.1. The sequence continues at coordinate 3,377 of JAJZDO010000253.1, read as the reverse complement.
GCATCGCAAATATCTCCAAAGGGGCCACTCTGGTTACGCCCCCGAACCCGAATGAGACCATCAACTACTCGGGTCCACTGACGCCTGGAACCCCGGTCACGGTTGAGGGCAACCCCAACGGCACGCCGCTGCCGGACTTTTTCGGACAGAAGTTCCTGACCAACAACCTGATGGCGACCTGGGATGGCTGGTCCCGCGCGACCTTCTCGGTGACCTATCGCTACCAAACGCACATCATCGCGGAAGGCATTCCTCATAACGCTCCATTGGCCCCGCGCGCGACCAACAACGGAACCGTAACCATTCACGAAAACGGCGGGATCTTCAACGCCGCCCTGCGTCCCAGCGAGCATTGGAACGTCAATGGCAGCATCGGGCTGTTCTATAACGACAACGCATTCACGCCGCTCACTCCGCGGGAAACGCAGCGCTACAGGGTCCATACCATCTACAGGCCGAAGCCCTGGGCGACGCTGTCGGGCGCCTACAACGGCGTGGAACGGCATAACAACACGAACAACACAGGCACGGCCTCCGCAGCCGGACCGCTGGATCATGTCGACCACAGCCGGGTCGTAAGCATGGGTGGGGTGCTGTCGCCGAATGCGCACTATGGGTTCGATTTCAACTACTCCTACGGCGATGTGTATACGTCGACCAACATCTGCTATGACGCCGCCGCCAGCCCTACGCTGCCTGGAGCAGCGACGCCGAGCGGCACGGCGTGCCCCGGCGCGACCGTGAGGGGAACCACCTACTACGAGTTCGGGCCTGTCAAGGACTTCATGGATGCGCCGACGCAATACGGGTCGGTAGCTCTCCATCTGTCCCCTACCGACAGAATCCACTCCAGTATTGGCTACATCATCAGCTCCGTGAGCGGTAGCCGGTTCTTCAACGATGCGCGGGATGTGAATGGCTCGCTGGTCTCCACGTACCAGTCTCCCTTTGTGAATTTTGCATGGGCGGTCCGTAAGTCCTGGAGCCTGAGCGCAGAATACAATTTCTACGGCTACGGCGAGGGCGGGCCTTCCGGCGCAGCTTTATGCAGCACTTCCAATCCCACGCCTACGTCTCCGGTGGCCGTGGTTCCCTGCAACTCTCCCACACTGGCTGGTCTTCAGACCGGTCTAACCATATCGCCCGCGGGTGAGACCGCGGCGCGGAACTTTCATGCGAACAACTTGACCATCGGAATGCACTATGAATTTTGATTTGGGCCTACGAATGTTGGCAGCACTGTAGTTGAAGAGGAGATCGAACGATGAAAAATCGATTTGCATTGGCAGTGGTTAGCTTCATGGCATTTTCAACAATGACAGTATTCGCCCAGGGTCCAGGAGCGGACATTTACAAGACAAAGTGCGCGATGTGTCATGCCGCGGATGGCAGCGGCGCGACACCTGCCGGCAAGGCCATGAAGGCACCTTCCTTCAGCTCGCCCGAAGTCATGAAAATGTCGACGGCGGAACTGGTGGCGGTGACGAAGAACGGCAAGGGGAAAATGCCCGCGTATTCCGGGAAGCTGACAGGCGCGCAGATTACGGACGTCGTCGCCTATATTCACACGTTGCAGAAGAAGTAGTCGCCGGCAGCAGCCGGGACAACTGCAATGGAAAAAGTTCAAGAGGGCCTGGACTGTTAGCTGGCCCTCTGTCGTTGCAACACTGGAAACATTTGTGAACAATTTTTTAGGGGAAGGGTCATGCAGCGCGCGACCTTTCCCCTAAAATTTCTCCGCTAGCTATGGCGGCCCTGCTGCCCTGGACGAGCGTCGCCATGCCGCCCACACCAGCTTCAATGGACTTCGATCCGGCTTGCAATTCGATCGTATTCCGCGCGCGTCACGATGTGCCGCCGGAGTAACTGCGCCGAATCGTCATACGGGCGGCCGGCAACGATCCTGTCCGCGACAGCGCTATCGATTCCGGGCAAGGTCTCTAGATCCGACTTGCTTGCGCGATTGATGTTCATCTGCCCTTTGCTCCTCAGTCCCTCGACGATTCCCTGCGCGACCGCCTTGCTATCGCGAGCCGCCGCCGCCGTGGCATTCGTGGTATCCTGGCGAATTTGAGCGGGACTTGGATTCGGCGCAGTACAACCACTTAGACCCACCAGACCGAACAACACAGCAACAATCCATTTCATCCGGATATAGATGCCGGACAGTGCCCCCCGCGATGTGTGACTCCTCGATTCCTCGTTGGAAAAGCGGCGAGATAGGCGCCTGCGGGTCGAGAGGCAACGTTCGCCGACAACTTCCCCTCTCATATACCCTGATTGCAGCGGTAGACTTGGGCGCAACCCAGGCTTCGCGTACACGGCACAGGATTTCCCATGGCCACAACCCGCTCTCTCCCGACAGCACGCAAGCACATCTTCATTCGGGGAGTGGTGCAGGGTGTCGGCTTTCGCCCATTTATCTACAACCTGGCACATTCTCTTGGATTGGCCGGCTACATCCTCAATTCCTCGTCCGGCGTGACCGTCGAGGTGGAAGGCCCGGGCAGTGCCATCGATCAATTCCTGGCTACCTTGCGGGCCAGTCCACCTCCGTTGGCACAAATTACAGAGATCGCCCTGACGGAAGTTCCCTTGCAAAATGCAAGCGAATTTTCCATCCGGGAAAGCCAGGCGGAGCAAGACCACGCCTTTTCGCTGATCTCCCCAGATGTGGCCACCTGCGGGGATTGCTGGCGTGACTTCAGCGACCCGGCAAACCGCCGCTACGGCTATCCCTTTGCCAACTGCACCAACTGCGGTCCGCGCTACACCATCGTTCAGGACATTCCCTATGATCGCCCGAACACAACCATGGCCCACTTCCGCATGTGCGACCTATGCCAGGCGGAATATGACGATCCCGGCAACCGCCGGTTTCATGCCCAGCCAAATGCGTGCCCGGCTTGCGGACCCAGCCTGGTGCTCGTCGAGAATCGCCAACACGGCGCCGGGTCGCATCTACCCACGGCCAGCGACTTTTCCAACAGTCAAAATTCCTCCCTCGCCACTTTGAAAAAGGTCCGAGATTTATTGCGCGCGGGCCAACTGATCGCAGTCAAAGGGCTGGGCGGATTTTTACTTGCGTGCGATGCGCAGAACGATGCCGCCGTCGATTTGCTGCGCCATCGCAAACGCCGCAGCGACAAGCCGTTTGCATTGATGGCGCGCGACCTCGCCGCGGCGAAAACGTTCTGCGTCGTTACGGAGGCCGACCGCGCAGCATTGGAGAGCCCGCGCCGGCCCATCGTGATTCTGCCGCGTCGCCGTGAGTCGAGGCTCTCGCCGGCAATTGCGCCCGGCAACGACACTGTCGGCGTCATGCTGCCGTATACACCCTTGCATTACCTCCTCTTCAGCGATTCCCCCCGGCAGTC
>JAJZDO010000467.1 GCA_021805955.1 Acidobacteriota bacterium | reverse complement strand
TGCCACGCCAATTTATCCTCTGATTTTGCCACTGCGGAAGACGGCGATTTTTCGCCAGGTTTGGGTACTGCGGCGGACGCAGTCGTCGAATGGCTCTTCGCAGTTCCAGAAGCTTTCGTTTCCCTCAGAGCGAGCGGCTGGGCCAACGTGACGGTCCACATGGTTGCCGATTCGATCCTCTCCGGGTGATACGGAAGCTGGTGGTAGAACAACTGAACCAGCCGGTCTTTGCGTCCAGGAGCGGTCACGAATGCGGCAGCGTCCTTTGCCCCTTGTTTGACCTGACTGAGATGTCTGACGATAAACGAATGCGATTTTTTGGAGGCCGACGCGGAGAGATGCAACACTGGCGCACCGTCCGTGGCGTTGCTGCTGACAATTTTTTGGATCGTCCCGTCAGGAAGAACCAGTTGATCGAAGTGAACGACGGGAATGTGAAATGGCGTGAAGTCTCCCCAGAGCCGGGAGCGGATACGACGACTACGGTCTGGGTTGAGCGCAACCACCCTACCGCGCAAAACACTGCCCGCCGGTATCGCCAATTTGTTTTTCGCGTACACCGGGTATATCAGGTGGCCATCTATGGGCTTTCCTTTTTTCATGGGAACGTGTTTGCCCAGTTGAACCGGCAACGGGGTGCCCGTAGGAACCTGAATCGAGGTCTCTTGCGCGAACACCCCGCACCCTGTCACGATCAGCGACAGCAACACAGAAAAACGCAGCGGCGTGCGAGTGTCGTTCATACGGACTTGAAAACTCGATTGCTCTTGTCGAGCATTCCAGGAATTCGGAAACCGCCTACGCAAATTGACGTGATGCTTTCCGCCTTTATGGTTTCACAGTTGCTCGACTGTCCACATCGACGGCGACCGTTTTTCCTACACGCAGGATAAAGGTACTCGGGTCTTTCAGTCCCCATTGAACGTAAGGCACGGTGAATTGGGTAGATGCGCGCAGTGTGTTATCCGGTTGTGGCATTACATGTACCTGCAATTGCAACGGATGATCTTCACCATGGAGATGAAAGATTCCATCCACGGCGATCCACTGGTCTTTGCTGAAATCAAAGTTGCCGGAAGCGTGCGTCGGTCGAAAACTGATTTCTGGATACCGATCGCTTTGAAGAACATCCTTCTGCATTTTCTCATCTCTGGCCCGATCCTCGCTTTCACCGCTTTTGGCGTCGATCATAATCAGGCCATCGGCGATCCCCGTAGTTGGATTCAGATGAATGAGCCCACTCTTCAGCGTAAATGTGCCACGAGCGGTGTGAAGCACAGCCTGCAGCGTCCAGTGAATCGAGGTTTCCGCGGAATCGAACGACACGGCGATTGGACCGTGTGTGTCAGTGACAGCGAGTATCGCCGATGGCGATACGAGGAGGCATAAGAGCGGGAGAGCTGTAGCGAGGCCTTTGCAAATAAGTTTGCAGCGAGAAATGCGTTGCATCTTTTCTCCCATGAATAGTTGTCTCCTTAGTACAGGCTTGCCTCAAGAAAACTCCAGCCGATCCGAATTCCTTGGCGCATCGCGAAACGCTGCATGCTCTCCGCGCCAACATGCACGGAGAGTAGCTGTCGAAAATAATCCGGGTGGGACGACAACGTCTTGATGGCGCGGCCTTGCATTTGCGGCCAACCATCCATCCATAACATCAGCCGGCTCATCGCATGCGGAAGCCTCCCAATCTTTTGGTGCGCACGACTGTAGCGTCCTAAATTTCCCTGCTCTACGGCGTTCGCCAGCGAGACAGCTTGACGGAACGATACCGCAAGACCTTCACCAGTAATCGCATCGGGCGATCCAGATGCATCGCCGATAAGTGCGACAGACTGGGTGGCAACCCGGCGGAGCTTCCTGTTGGCGGAAATTCCGCCGCGAAGCTTCGACATCGTCGGCACACCTTGAAGTTTGGCGGCGACTGCCGGAAACGCTTCAAGAAAATCCCCTTGCGCAAGCTTTGGATTTCTGGTGATAAAGACGACACACACGCTGTCTGCAGCAATCGGAGTTACATAGACCTGGCCCGAAGCACCCCAATGCACCTCCACATATTCGCTCCAGGGAGCAATGTTGTAATGACGACGGAAGCCAAAACGAATGTTCTCCCGTTGGACGCCACCCAGGCCAGCCCATTTCCTGACGCTCGAAGCCTGCCCATCGGCGCCGACCAGATACCGAAAAGAAATTTTCTTGCCATTGACAAGAGCGGATCGACTGTCAAGCAATCTGGCTCGACTGCTCCACAGCACCGGCACACCTGCTTCGCGGGCGCGATCGGCAATCAGTCTATGCAGTTTTGTGCGTCGCACCCCAATACCCATGCCGTTGGGAAAGTCTGCATGGACATGATGCTCAAGGTTGTTGAAGCGGATGCCCCGAAAACGATGACCTTCCTGTTCCGCGATGTTCAGACCCAGTTCACGCAGAGAAGCGAGTGCATCGGGCATCAGCCCCTCGGCGCAACCTTTGTCGATTGCCGGTTCCATCGCTTCGACCACAAGACAATCGATGCCTTTTTGCCGAAGCGCAATTGCCGCCGCCAACCCCGCGGGGCCACCGCCGAGGATGAGAACGTCCGTCGTATCTTTTTCGTTTGTCATTGTTGATGTCAATATGGTTGCAAGAACCCTGCTCGGGGCTATGTCGTGGTCGTGGAGAGGAGAGGATTCATTCTCAAGACTGATCGTATTGTGGAGATCTTAAAATGCAAGAAACGCACTTCGCCTCTTGGCGTTAGCGAAGCCAAAGGTAAGACCCCCAGATGAGAAGGAAGCCCAAAACAGCAATAACGGCTACAACATAGAGGATATACGAGAAAGGAATGTCTCGATCGTCAACCATGAAAACTCCAGCTCCAATACCGTTGGACAGGGCCGCCTAAAAAATGTCACGATGCAATCCCTGATCACACTTCCCTATGACGCGATTCTTGTTATGTCTTAAGCCATTAAGAGTTAAAAGTCAAAACCAGGGCCGCACTTCCTGCGGCTGCCCTTCCCTTTTCAGGAGAGACCGGAGTCATTACAATTTGATTTGGGGACGCCAACAGGTGGAGTGGTACAGATGACAAGCAAACGATTGAAAGGACTCCAGGGAAAACTTCTGCCGACCGCAAGTGAATTGCGGTTATTGCAGATCCTCTGGGAAAACGGCGAAGCAACGGTCGAGGGCGTTGTCAATGCACATCCCACCAGAAGCCGACCCAACTACAAAACCACCCAGACATTGCTGCGCATTATGGAAGAGAAGGGATTCATTGCGCATGAGAACAGGGGTAGGGTTTTCGTCTTTACGCCATTGATCTCACGAAAAACAATTGACAGAATGTCCATCCAGAGCTTGCTTTCGCAAAACTTTGGCGGCTCCCCGACCGGGTTATTTCTCAATTTTCTCGAGGCCGCCAAGGTCAAAGAAGAGGACCTGGATGAGCTGGAAGCCCAGATCCGGGAGTATCGTAAAAAGAGTGAGTCGAGCGGGCGCGGCCGGACCTAAGTCGTCTTCAGGGAAAAACGCTAGGGTCTAGTACCCCAGCGACCCATTTTGTGCATCCGAGACATGGACAACACGGAAACAATTCGACAATCTTAGAGGCAGGATGGACGGAGAAACTCAGCTAGCGATCGTGGCGGCATTCGTAGGTTTCCTGCTCAAAACTTCCCTGGGTTTTGGCATATGTTGGGCAATCGGCAAGGTTGCAGTGTCACCTCGCAGAAAATTCTTGGTTTGGTTTGCCTTCCTTCTCTGCAGTGCATGGTACTGGCTTTCGCTGATTGTGAGTTTTGCCCCCCACTGGGCTCCGATTGTCACTCTTCCCGTACGCGCTTTGACGTCCTCAGCGCCTGTTGTGCAGTGGCAGATGCAACCCTCCTGGGCACTTCCCCTGTCGATCGCCGAACGCGTTCTTGGGACGTTGTACCTGATCGTGCTGGGCTATTTTCTGTGGGTGCGAATCAAAAAACAAATGCGCCTGCGATGGGTTCTTCGCTTCGCCTACAGAGCGCCGGATTCGATCGGAAACATGTTTCACCCTATCGCAACGAGTTTAGGCGCCGGCAGGGTGAGGTTGCTCGTTTTATCTGGAATCTATTCTCCTGCGACCTTCGGCTGGATTCATCCCGTCATTCTGCTACCGCCGCTTTGTCTGGAACAGGACGAGAGCGAACTGGCGGATATCTTTCGTCACGAATTGCAGCATGTTCAACGGCACGATTTCTTCTTCAACGCTGTTGCAGGCCTGTGCCGTGCATTACTGTTCTTTCATCCTGCGGTTTGGTATGCCATGCGCAAGCTCGAATTGCAGAGTGAACTTGCCTGCGATCTTGCGGTGGTGCATAACTCGCCCGAGCGACGTGCGACCTATGCGGAATGTCTGGTTCGCTTCGCCAGATTGCATGCCGCGCAGCAGCCGACGCCGTGGAATTTAGACTTTGCAGGATCGTCCGTTCAGTTGAAGGTACGGGTTCGCTCCGTGCTGGCGGAAACCGGAAAAATCCCTGCCTGGCTGCTGGGGTTGCGCGCCCTCCTTGGACTGCTCCTTCTGGCAGGCTTTCTGTGCATGGTCCCGTCGCTGTTTATTGCGCTTTCGTATGCAAACCGAATAGCACCGCCGATCATGCCCGCAGTATCCAAGTCTCGAACGATATCTCGACCGCGGAGGAGTCGCAGCAGCAGTCAGGCGCGAAAGAATTCAGTCCCGACTCAGACTGCAATTGAGACCACAGCCGCCGCCGCTCCAACCGATGGTCCGTCGGACATCCCGGCAGAGACCACAACACACGCGACGATGCCTATCCCGAATACCCTCTCGTCTGGCGAGCCGGCGCCTGCACTGCAACTGAGGAGCGATGCCGTTGGAGCTAGGCCCCCCAAGCCGGCACAAGCGACAGTAATTCTTCTCTCGAACCCATCCTCGTCGATGCCTGGACATGGAACCGTCACGAAAGGTCGTTCCATCGCCGCGGCAGTCATGACAGGAGCAGGTGAGGCGATCCGCTTCGCCGTCGGACACGGTAGAGAAGTTCACTAAACGGGCTGCGGCAATCGACGGAAACATCCCTAATAGCGAATGTCAGCCATCAGCCGGGTGACTGTCTGCTGTTGATCCGCAGTCAGCGGCAACAGCGGCAGGCGCGCTCGACCGCCATAATAGCCATTTAAATCGCAGGCGAATTTCAACCCCGGTACACCTATCTGACCGCCGACGATGGCGGAGGCGGTACGAATGCGCTCCTGCTTCTCGGCGGCCAAACCGTCGTCGCCTTCCTTCCAAGCCATGAAAATTTCGTTGCAACATTGCGGCGCGCAGGCAGCAAAGGCAATCACCGCACCGGAAGCTCCTTCGCGGAGGGCCGTATGTACGGTACCTGCGCCGCCCGTCAAAACGGTAAATCCAACTTCTTTCTGGCGTGTCTTCATCGCAGCGGGAGGTGCGGCCACGGCAACGGCCGAGTTTCCCTGCTGCAGCGCATCCGCCGCCACAAATCGAGTTGCGGAGTTTGCCGGTTGCGCCGAGAGCATCCGCTGCGTGACCGCGGTAAATATCGTAGTCACTGTGACTGTCCGCTTCGCAAATTGTGTCGCTTTCACAATGGCGGCAATGTTCTCCACGTTCCCGCTCGATTCTTTGATTCCGATGATGTTCGGATGATGCGCCAACTCGGCGATAACGCCGACCGGCATGTCGTAGTCAGTAAAGAACGGTACGTTGTAAAGCAGTATCGGCAGCGGAGAGTTGTCTGCGACCGTACGGTAATACGTCAGCATTTCGAGCTGCGGACCATCCGTGCGATGCAGTTGCTTCCGATAGAAGTGCGGCGTGCGCACCAAGACAGCGTCATAGCCAAGTGAAGCAGCGATCTCGCCCATCGCCAGTGTCTGCCGGACGCTTTCCTGACCGATGCCAGCAACCATGACTTTCTCGGGTGATGCTGCTGCAATCGCCGTGGTGAGAACCTCTCGCTGCTCATCCGTGCCCAGCATGATCGCTTCGCCGGTCGAACCCAGGACCACCATCCCAGCTAGTTGGGTTCGGGAATAAAGCGCGACGTTATGTTCGAGCTTGCGCAGATACAGGCTGCCGTCTGAGTAAAACGGCGTCGTGATGGGAGGGAAAATTCCTTCGAGCAACATTGTGATTATTATTGTAGGCGAAGCGATTTATCCGCCGGGAACTTTCCTCCATCGAGGCGCGTATGTTTCTGGTAGAAGGCACAGGGATTCGAATCCTTCTTCGAGGATCACCGGCGGTTCGATGACCGAACGCAACGCTTTATTCGCAACGGAGGGATGTGCGATGAAATTCTTATTGTGGTGTGTGCTGCTGATTCTATGCTGGCCGCTGGCGTTGTTTGCGCTGATACTCTATCCCATCGTATGGGTGCTCTTATTGCCGTTCCGACTTGTCGGAATTGCGGTTCACGGCGTGTTGGAACTGGTCGCAGCCCTGATCATGCTTCCCGCGCGTGTGCTTCGCGGAGTATAGGTTAGACACACGCGGCGATCCGCGCCGCATGTAGATGTTGCAGCGCATTCACGGAGATTCCCTACTGCTGCAGGGCCACAATCCCGCCCGTCGCGCTGATGCCGACGCCACCAACACGCCCTGGCTCGCCATCGCGCCGCCACGCTGCACCTTCTCATATCGCGCATCGATCACCAGGTACGGATACGCCGGTGATCGCGCTTACCTTGCGCGTCGATACGCCCTCGACATACATCTGCAACATGGCCAGCACACGTGCCTTCTCGCTGCGCTGGTAGCGTTCGAACATCTCGGCCTGGAACTCTCCGTCGCGGTCCTGGGGGGACCATCAATTCCAGTTAGCCCACCCGCGTCTTCAACGTGCGCGGCTTGTAGCCGTTGCGCCAGCCGCACCGCACATCGTTGCGCCGATAGGTCTCGGCGCCAAGAAAGCTCGTCATCTCGGCTTCAAAGCCACGCCGCCAATTGCCGCCCATTGCGAAAATTGCGAGCATCGCCGACGGAGGCTATCATCGCACTCGCCGTGATTGAACCCACCCCCGCAATCGCTGCAAGTCTTTGACTGGTTTCGTTGTTGCCATGCCACTGCTGTATCTGACGATCCATCTCCTTCACCAGCTGATCCAGCGCCTTCAGATGTTCGCCCAATTGACCCAGCAGTTGTTGGAACAGGCAAGGCAGATTGTTGCTGCACCAAGCCTCGCCGGGATCGATGCACTGACAGCGCCGCCTGCCGATCGACGCTCTTGCGCTCGATCTGCAGTATGAGTCCTTTGGTGTAGTTCTCGATCGGTACAACACGATCCGCATGACCGGCTGCCTGGGTCAAACCGTCCAGATAGGCTTGCAGATGCTCCGGCTGGCGCGAGAAATCAGGTTGGCGGTGGCCCATCGCCCTCAACGTACCGCTTCACATCTGCCAATGCCAGAAAAAACGAAATTAAAGGCATCTACCTCATAACACAGTAGTGCTACCTATTGCGATTGAATTATCCTGATCGTCCTTTTTACACTATCGTCGCTCGGAGATAACTTCTCGGCTTCGAGGAGCTCTCTGAGCCCATTTGTAAAGTCACCGGAACGACAGTAGATGAGTCCGAGATCTCTGTGCAGTTCTGGTAGAACAGTGCAGTTTCCACAAACCTTCAGTCCCTCTTTCAACTGTAGTATCGCCTGAGGTAAGTCCTCTGCTTTTGCTGACGCGACGGCAAAGTTGTCAAGAGTTTCAGCGCGACCCCTGAGATGCTGCTGCGCTTGCAGGTTTTCAAATTTAGCTTGATACTGTTTGGCTTCTTGTTGGTTTGTCTTTTCCAGTGTCCGTGAAAGATTGAAGAGTGCCTCGTCGTATTGCGGCCGAATTTCGACTGCCTTGCGCCATTGTGCGATTGCCCCCGAGAACTTTCCCTCGCGGAATAGCTCCTGGCCTAGCATATAATGGGCCTCGGCATAATTTGGATTAATCGATATCGCGTTCTGAAGATACCGGATCGACTGGTCGGTTTCTCCGAGCTGTTTAGCAATCAGACCTAACAAATACCATGCATCGGCATACTGAGGATCGAGTCGTGTAGCGGCCTTTAGCTCGAACCTTGCGTCCTCATCGTGACGCAGATCTAGCAGAACTTTGCCCTTTTCGTAGT
>JAJZDO010000192.1 GCA_021805955.1 Acidobacteriota bacterium | reverse complement strand
GAAGCCGGAAGAGGAGGTGCTTGCAAGTTGTTGATTATTTGGCTCCTCAGGTAGGACTCGAACCTACAACCCTTCGGTTAACAGCCGAATGCTCTGCCATTGAGCTACTGAGGAATGCCGGTCGTTGGGAGCGACTCTTTCAAAATATCAAAGTGAGTCGAAAAGATCAAAGCGGGGCAGCAGATCAGGATGGCGTTCGCGACCTGCGACGGTGACGTCTGATGTCGGCAAAATTCGGAATCCATCCCTGAAGCGCTTAAAATAGAAGACAAATGCGCGGCGCAGTGTGAAAGATCGCTGGCCGCGAAGAATTTAGCTGCAACATCCCCGCGGGCTGGTCGGCATTGTGGTTCCTGCCGAAGCGAGTTCGCTGCAGCGAGTACGGCTTTCAACATCACCGTCAGCGCCACGGGAAATGCATGGCGCCGACTGAAGGCGGATGGAGACGATGAGTACAGCAACGTTGCCCGAGGACGGGCTGACGACGCAGTGCAGCCTGGACGACTATCTGGCAATGCCGGACCACTCGGCCGATGAGCGGATTCGCACTGCACGGGAGCAGTTGGGCGAACGCGTCATGATTCTGGGGCACCACTATCAGCGCGACGAGGTGATTGCCTTTGCGGATGCAACCGGCGACAGCTACAAACTGGCGCAGGCGGCTACACGCACCGAGGCCGAGTTCATCATCTTCTGTGGAGTACATTTCATGGCAGAGAGCGCAGATGTGCTGGCGCGGCGCGATGAGCGCGGAGACGCATTGCAGCAGGTCATTCTGCCTGATCTGAACGCCGGTTGCTCGATGGCGGACATGGCGGAGATTTCGCAGGTGGAGGCGTGCTGGGAGCAACTGGAGCGCGCGGACGCAACGGATGGACTGATTCCACTGACTTACATGAACTCGACGGCGGCCATCAAGGCATTCTGTGGCGAGCGCGACGGACTGGTTTGTACATCGTCGAATGCGCGTCAGGCATTTGAGTGGGCGCTGGCGCGCGGACAGCGGATTCTGTTTTTGCCGGATCAGCATCTGGGGCGCAATACCGGCTTTGCGATGGGCTTTGGCCTGGACGAGATGGCAGTGTGGGATCCGTGGATGCCGGAGGGCGGAATGTCGCGGACGACGCAGCAGGCGGCGCGGATTCTGCTGTGGAAGGGGCATTGTTCCGTGCATCAGCGATTCCTGCCCGGCCATGTCGACGCGATGCGCGAGCAGTACCCGGATATTCGAGTGATTGTTCATCCGGAGTGCCGATGGGAGGTTTGCCAGCGAGCCGATGCGGTGGGATCGACCGAGCAGTTGATTCGCATGGTAGAGGATGCTGAGCCGGGAACAACATTTGCCGTGGGCACGGAGATTCATCTGGTGAATCGACTGGCACAACGTTTTGCGCCGCTGGGCAAGCGCGTGATGACGTTGGACGAGACTGGTTGCCTGTGCACGACGATGTATCGGATCAGCCCGCAGCATCTGGCATGGGGGCTGGAGAATCTGGTGCAGGGCCACGTCGTCAACCGGATCACTGTGCCGCCGACGGTGCGGAAATGGGCGCACGTGGCGCTGGACAGAATGCTGGAGTTGAGATGAGCGCCAATGACGATGAGAAAACGATCAGCGAACGGGCAGAAAGCACAGAAACCGTCCCGCTGCGACTGAGCGCACGAGCCAGCCGAGCAGGCTCAGGAATCATGACTGCGGAAGAAGTGGAAGAGGCTGAGCGCGAAGCCGAAGATTGGGCGCGACGCGTCAATCGTTGCTGAATTTGCAAGCTCAAAACCTGCCAAAGTGCGCTGTCTGATACCATGAAACCGATTGCTTATTCTGATTCCGCACGCTGCGAAACTCCGTACGATGTCAGCTTTTCAGTCCATGGGAATCCAGAAAAAGTACAAAAGAAGGAGAGAAAACAATGCCTCTGGTAACGATGCGACAACTGCTGGACGAAGCCGCAAAAGGCGGTTACGGCGTGGGTGCGTTCAATGTGAACAACATGGAGCAGATCCAGGCGATTATGGAAGCTGCGAAAGAAACAAATTCGCCTGTCATCATTCAGGCCAGCCGAGGCGCGCGCCAGTACGCTCAGGATCGGTATCTCTATCACCTGATGCTGGCCGCGGCGGAACTGTATCCGGAGATTCCGATTGCGATGCATCAGGATCACGGGAACAGCTTTGAGACATGCAAGAGCGCGATTGAGCTTGGCTTCACGAGCGTAATGATGGACGGGTCACTCAAGACGGACGGCAAGACTCCGACGGACTTTGAAGAGAATGTGGAAGTGACGCGTCGTGTGGTGGAGTTTGCCCATGAGCGCGGCGTGACGGTCGAGGGCGAGATCGGCGTGCTGGGTGGCATTGAAGACGGCCACGGCGCGGGCGGCACGGGCCTGGAGCACGTCACCGATCCGGATCAGGCAGTGGAGTTTGCCGAGCGCACCGGCGTGGACGCGCTGGCGATTGCCATCGGCACCAGCCACGGCGCCTACAAGTTCAGCAAGAAGCCGGATGGCTCGGTGCTGAAGATGGATATTCTGATTGAGATTCACAAGCGCCTGCCGAAGACGCACCTGGTCATGCACGGCAGCTCCTCGGTGCCGAAAGACCTGCAGGAGATCGTGAACAAATATGGCGGCCACCTCAAGGAAACATGGGGCGTTCCAGTCGAGGAGATTCAGCTTGGCATCCGCCACGGCGTGCGCAAGATCAACGTGGACACCGACAATCGGCTGGCGATTACCGGCGCAATTCGCAAGGTCTTTGCGGAAAGCCCGGAGAAGTTTGATCCTCGCGATTATATGAAGCCCGCTCGTGATGCGATGCACAAGCTGGTGGCTGAGCGCATGACTCAGTTTGGCCAGGCAGGCCACGCGGGCGATTACGTCCAGAAGCCGGTTGCAGAGATGGCGCAGGGCTATCGCGACGGCTCCCTGAGCACGCAGCCACTAGTTGCAGGTCGCTGAATCGCAACTGAGTAAGACGTCAACAGCCACTCCGCAATGGGGTGGCTGTTGTTCGTTGCAGTCAGAACTGAAGTGTCGGAGGTGAAGTGCATGAGCGATCCGTTGGGATGGTCACAAGCCTGGAATAACATGTTTTTGCTCCAACTGCCCCTTGTGGAAAAACTGATCCGCCCGGTGATTGTGTATCTCGTCCTGGTGGTGTTGTTGCGGATGTTTGGAAAGCGTGAACTGGCGCAACTGAACCCGTTTGATCTGGTCGTATTGCTCAGTCTTTCGAACACCGTGCAGAATGCGATCATTGGCAATGACAACTCCGTCACAGGTGGTCTGGTGGGTGCATTTGCACTCCTGGCGATCAACTGGCTGATGGCACGGGTTCTCTTTCGTTCACACAAGCTGACGCGCGCTCTGGAAGGACGGTCCGCAGTGCTGGTGCGCAATGGCAAACTGAATCAGCGCGCTTTGGAGCATGAATCGCTGACGCAGGAAGACCTGTTGTCTGTTCTCCATCGACAGGGGTTCAGCGGTCTGGAACAGGTGGCACTCTGCGAACTGGAGCCGAATGGAACGTTTTATGTGGAGGGGATGGTTCCATCCGCGGTGGAACGCAACCACGCGGAGTTGTTGGCGCGGCTTGACTCCATGAGCGCTGAGATCAGCCGCTTGCGCACGCAGCAACCTGGCGGCGCCAATGCGACATTTTGATGAGACGATAAGCACTCCCACGAATGTGGTAATTCGATGAAGTCCAAACTCAGATAGATTGGATGGAGCACACGAACACAGCTTGTACTGCACGGAAAGATTATGGCTGAGAACGAATCGTCGATGCTTCCAGTGAAATTGACCGAAGAAAGGTCCAAGAATTGGCTTCTAGTTCTGGCAGGTGTTCTCTTTGCCGCTGGAAGCCTGCTCAGTCTTTGGCTGAACGGACCGAAAGAGTTTTCCCTTCTGTGGCCCAGCAATGGACTGCTTCTAGGATTTCTGCTGCTATCGCCAAAGCGTAGTTGGTCTGCGCTCTTTGCTTTGAACTTCCTTTCCAGTTTTCTGGTTCATTGTTTTTTTCACTTCACGCTTTACCAATCCATCATTGTTTCGGCAGGAAATGTGCTGGAAGTGGCGATCGCCATTTTCCCACTTCGCAACATCAAACCGGAACGCGCCAATCTGACTTTGCCGCTGCAGATGATTCCCTTTGTCCTCATCAGTCTGATTGCACCCGCGGCTTCCGGAGTCTTTGTCATTGCATTTTCCGGGCATTTTCTGCCGCAGGTGAGTGCGCTCGTCTTCTTCCGTGTTTGGTGGTTGGGCGATAGTCTTGGACTCTTGATGATGACTCCGCTCGTGCTGATGACGGTTCGCCGTGAGAGCATCGAACACTTCCGCCCCAGGCAACTTCCCTTCACGCTGCTCACACTTGCGGCGGCAATGACTCCCAATCTGCTCCTGACGACGCCTCAACGCATTCCGCTGTTATTTCTCGATTTTCCGTTGCTGGTTCTGGTTACCTTTCGTCTTGGATTGTTTGGCGCCGCAGTCAGCGCCCTGCTGATGGACATTTCACTAACGCGCTTTGCCATGGATGCATCCGGCATGTTCGGCACAAATGCGTTTCATGACAAGGCAACTCGTCTGATGATCCTTCAGGCATATCTGCTGATCCAGCTTGCAATGGTGTATCTGATCGCGAAAGCACTGTCTCGACAGAGGTATTTGCAGGAGCAAGTGCTCAAAAGCGAGGAACGCTATCGGACGCTGGCAGACAACTCCTGGGACATGATTCTGCAGATGAATGCGGAGGGTCAATGTATATATGTCTCCCCCAGCGTGGAAGAGTCGCTGGGACGCAAGCCGGATGAATTGATCAATCAACTGGCATGTGTCTGGGTACATCCTGAGGACATCGAGCGCGCCGATGCCATGATGGAAGCGCTGCGCGGAGGCGCTGAACGCCAGCGGATTGAGATTCGCATGGAGCACCAGGATGGTAGCTACCGCTGGATGGAGTTGAAAGCGCGCGCTGTTCGCGACAACATCAGCGGTGAAACACGTGAAGTGGTGGCTGTTGCGCGCGATGTCACGGCGCGTGTGATGCGCGATATGGAGCTGACAGAGGCCGTCAAGCGCGCAGAAAGTCTTGCGTTAACCGATGAGTTGACGGGGTTGGGAAATCGCAGAGGATTTGAAGATACTCTGGATCGCCTCTGGAATGCATCCGTCGAGCAGGGTGCCATGATGACCGTCCTGATGATTGACGCCGACAATTTCAAAGAATTTAACGACATACATGGACACCTGGCAGGCGATGAATGTCTTCGCAGAGTGGCGCGTCTGATTGCTCATTGCGTTCGCCGTCCCACTGATTATGCCGCTCGCTACGGTGGCGAGGAGTTCTCCGTCATTCTGCCGAACTCTGACATACACATGGCTGAAGCCATTGCCGAGCGCATTCGTTTTTCCATCGCGAACAGCGAAATTATGATTCAAGGAAAGAAGGCGACTCCAACGACGGTTTCCATCGGCATCGCCGGGCGTACCGCTGCGAAAGAACAGTCCCCGCGTGAGTTGATCCGCTCGGCCGACGCCGCGCTCTATGATGCCAAGCGCTCAGGACGGAACTGCATCCGAATCCGCCATTGATTCCACCCGGTGTGCATGAATGTTGAGAACTGAAAGTAGCAGTTTTCAGTGCGAGGAAGCGGACGACGATCCTGAGCCGGTGTTCTGACCAGAAGGCTGGGAGGCAACGGGCATGGCAAAGATGACTTCGTTCGGACGCGCGTAATGAAGGTTCTGGCGTGCCTGATATTCAATGGCCGCAGGATCGTCCAGTAGCCGTTCATTCTGATGACGCAGCGTTTCGTTCTCCTGACGAAGACGTTCAACCTGCTCCGTCAGTACACGATCATGCGCCCGCTTCGCACTCCAGGCCGAGAGTCCATTTTGGCCATAGATCACATCCCAGGCCAGCAGCAGAGCCACCAGAATCAGCATTGCGGAACCCGCCACACGGGCACGATCCCGGAACAAGTGCTTCAAACGATCCGTGCGGTTCGCTTCGTTCCCATCCGACACAGCGTCCTCTTCAGACGAGATCAGCGGGAGTTGGGCGTGCGCCAATGGATGTTCTTCGATCACGATTGCCTTCTCTGCGCTGACACTGCGATGCCTTTTACTCGATTTCTACCAAACGAAACAAGCCTTCGATCAACCGCGTGCAAGCTTTGGCGATCACGCACTCAGCACAAATGCCTTGGCGGCCTCGCTCAGCGAAGCCATGTCTGCTGCATTGCGCGACTCCGTATAGGCACGCACAACCGGTTCCGTGCCAGAGAGCCGGTAGCAAACCCAGGAACCATCCTCAAGCACCAGCTTCAAGCCATCCGTGCGAACGACGCCAACCACCTTGCGCCCACTGAGTTCGGATGGATCTGCCTTCAATTTCTTAGTGAATGATGCCTTGGCCTGCTCGGTCAAGTGAAAGTTTTCCCGCACCGGATAAAACGAACCAACTTTGGCAAACAACTCGTCCAACTGCGTGCGTAGCGATTTGCCGCGACGAGCCACCATCTCGGCGACCAGCAGCCCGGCGATCACGCCATCCTTCTCTGGAACATGGCCACGAATCGTCAGTCCCGCCGACTCCTCACCGCCAATGGTGATCTTGTCCGCCAGAATCAGCTCGCCAATGTATTTGAAGCCAACTGGCGTCTCGTAGAGCGGCACGCCGTGATGCTCAGCCAGCGCATTGATGAGATTTGTCGTAGCCACCGATTTCGCCACTCCATTCCGCCAGCCGCGCGTCTCAATCAGATAGTCAAAAAGCAATGCAATGATGTAGTTCGGCTGAATGAACGTGCCGTCCGAGTCTACGATGCCAAAGCGGTCCGCGTCTCCGTCTGTGGCGATCACCAGCGATGCTCCGCTTTCGCGCATCGCCTTGCGCGCGTCTTCCAGCAGATGATCGTCCGGCTCCGGCGCATGGTTGCCAAACAGAACATCGCGATAATCATGCACCGTAGTGACGGCGACTCCGTGCGCAGTCAGCAGTTCCGATGTGTACCCGCGAGCCGCACCCCAGAACGGATCGAAGACCAGGCGCAGCCCAGCATCAGCAATCGCTTTCAAATCGACAAGTTCGGCGATGCGCGCCAGATATGCCGTCTTGACCTCGCAGCTTTCAAAAGCCGGATGGTCATCCCCCAGGCGCGGAATGGCAGGATCGTCGCCGAGCGCTTCAATCGCCGCCTCAATCTGTCGCGTAACCTCAGGCAGCGCAGGCGCACCATCGTGGGTGGAAAATTTGATGCCGTTGTACTCGGGCGGATTGTGCGAAGCCGTGAAGTTGATGGCGCCAGAGGTCTTCATCGTGCGCACGGCAAAGGCGATGGCAGGCGTTGGCGCTGGCTCCGTGATGATGATCGGCTGCACGCCGTGAGCAGCAAGCACGCGCGCGGCTTCCTCCACAAAAGTCTCGCCAAGAAAACGTGGATCACGACCGACCAGCACGCGGTGCGGCGCAGGCTGCGTGAGCACATAGGCGGCGATGCCAGCTACGGCGCGACGAACATTGGCAATGGTGAAATCTCCAGCGATGATCGATCGCCAGCCTGAGGTTCCAAAGCGGATTGCGGTGGTCATGAATGGCTCCCTGATGCGACGGAAAAGAAGTGAAAATGCACTGCAAACTGAAAACTTCGCTGCTGCTGCAACACCCGCATGATAGCGCGTTCCGGGTGATCTTCAGAAATAGTCGGCAAGGCGCGCGAAATGATCGATTTCAATCAACCGCTGCCCGGCAGGAACCGCCGACAACTCCGCGTGCTCCAGAACCCATGTGTCCTTGTGCACCACGAAGACCGCATGCAGGCCCGCATCGAGCGCAGGATTGATATCCGACTTCGGACTGTTGCCGATCATCCAGGTGGAGCGAAATGCACAGCCATGACGCGCGACAACTTCGCGATAGACATCCTCTTTTTTCTCCGGCACAATTTCAATCGCAGAAAAATATCGCGCCAGCCCGCTCCGTTCAAGCTTTTCTGCCTGTTCCTGCCTCGCGCCTTTCGTCATCAGGATGAGACGGTGCCGCTCCGCAAGCTGCGGCAGCAGCTCCGCGACGCCGGGCCTGAGTTCGATCTCCTGGTCAGCAATCGACCGAGCAAAGCTGCGAATCTTTCCTACTTC
>JAJZDO010000995.1 GCA_021805955.1 Acidobacteriota bacterium | reverse complement strand
CGAAGACATGCGGGCGTCAATATGGAAGCTGAATCGCGTGACCTTTACCGGGGCTGCAATTCTGCTGCGTGACAAAGCGGCCTACCGGCAGACTTCGTTTCGGTTGAAACCTCACGTAATGCGTCGACACGGAGTTTCGTTGGCGGCGTATTGCGGGGCAGCCTAATTCAGGACCAGTGAATACTCAAGGGCCGAATACAACCCAGTGCAAGCGGTTGCCTTCCGGCGACAGTTTGGCACCTACAGAAAAAGGAGCAATCAGTATGGAGCAAGGAGCAGAACGTTCTCTTGAAACTTTGGCAATGATGCTGGATCGGCTGGCAGGCGCAGCGAGTCTCTTGGAGCAGACCGTGAGCCGACTGGAAGAACAGCACATAACTATGTCGGGACAGGTGCAGAAGATTGTTGCGACAGTAGAGCAGGCACCCAATACGTCGCAGGGGGTTAGCAATGAACGCATTTATGAATTGGAGCACAAGCTACGCGAAGCCGTGATGCAGATCGCGGAGTTGAGAGCGCAGAGTTCTCCTTCCATTGCGATGGGGCGCAAGACTGTGACCGCAGCGACGGTATCTCTGCTGGCCAAACAGGGAATTTCCTCTCTGGAATCCATCGAAGCTGGCTCGCTGGATGCAGCCCTGGCCGGACTCAGCATCGAGCAACGGATCGCAGTGAAATCACAATTGCTGCGGGCAGGAGTGCTCAACTAAGCACGGTTGCTCAACATAAAAGCATGGCGATGACTATTGTCGGACTGCGATGATGCACGAGACATGCCAGGCCAAGCTTTTTAGACTTCCAGATCGACTCCACCGCCAACCACGGCCGAAGGGCCAGTGAAAGGACAGAATGAACGCCAATTTCCACGACATCCACGCTGCCGCAGATTACATCGGGCCAGGCGCAATTGAAGTTCCGATTTACCAAACAGAGATCACCGACATCGTTCGCCGCCGAGGACTTTTCGGCCAACGCATCAAGCAGGTGCCGGCGACGGGCCATCCCTCACGCTACTTTGAGGAAACCGCAATTCCAGAGCCGACCGCTGCGACCGGGTTTGTGGATCCCCGAAGTATTTCGGCGCCGGTAGTAAGCCCAACGAGAGTAGAGCGCGCTGTTCCTCTGAAGGCGCTGGTCGCGCAGATCAACTACAACCTGTTCGACATCGAACTCGGCAATCAGCAGAGCCAGTTTGCTTACTTGCAGGCGAAGGACCTTGCAGACACGATTGAAGGCGTGATGCATATTCACGATCTTGCATTGTGGAATGGCACGGATACCTCCCTGAGCACTCCGACTACAGCCCAGTATTTCGGGGCGGCGGCACAGATTGCAGCAAGCGGGTTTACGACGACAATTACCACGACTGAACCGATCGTGGATAATCTGAAGGCAACCATTGCACTGATGGTTGCCAACAGCAACTATGCTGTGCGGCCGACAGCCATCTATGCCAACCCGGTGTTGCTTGACTTGATTGATCGCGAAATGAAGACCGAGTTCAACGTGGTGTTGCATACGAAGGAGATCAACGGCGGGTTTACCGTGAAAACACTGGTGACCCAGGCTGGGGAGCTTCCGCTCATTCCAGACTGGACCCTTGCCTACACGGGTGTACCGGGATCGGGTACGGCACAATTACCAGCGTACATTGTGACAGAAGACCTGATCGAATATCACTGGCTTAGCGATCCGAACCCTCGGGTATTTCAACTTGGCGTTCCCGGATCGCTGGCTTCACAGTATGTTGTTGTGAAGTTCGGCGCACCAGTGGTCAAGATGGCGGCCGCAGGAGCTCACTATCAGGTGATCGTCGATCGGTAATCCAGGGCTATAAGGGCAATTTGGACTTTTATTGCAGCAAGGGCGGCTGACCCCGTAACTGAGGCCAGCCGCCCTTTTCTGCCTCCATTTCTTTGCTCAGTTTCCACGCACCACAGAGCTGGAACTCACCACCGGAGGACTTTTATGGGATATTTGCTGCCAACCGACTATGCGACTTATGGTCTTCCGGCGGATACAACCGACGACTGGATCACAATGGCGTCTGCGTTGATCGATTCGTATTGCCATCGGACAAGCTTGAATCCGACCCAATACGAAGAACGCATGCGCATTACCGCGCATGCGCAAACAGTACGGCTTAGCTATCTGCCATTGCTGCCAATCGCTCCAAATACATCTCCTCTGATTTCGGTACAGGCCCGGTACATTCGGCCACGCCGTGGGGAATTGATCGATCCTTCCTACGAGCAGATTGCCTGGGTATTCGGACTGCCGGGGGCATGGAGCAATTTGAACATCGCCGATGTGGACTTCGTTCCGAATACAGGCGAGCTTACCTTTCCTATGAACATTCTGGGGCTGCCTTACAACGAAGTGGACGTGGTGTATACGGCGGGCCTTGCAGCAATTCCGTACACGGTGCAGGTGGCATGTGCACAAATTGTAAAAAATGCACAAGCTACACCAGGACTGAATGTTAAGTCCAGCCGGATCGACACCATGCAGATGGCATATTTTTCAAATTCTCTAATCGATCCGCAGGTGGCCGCGATGCTGCAGCCCTATGTAGCGACGATGTTGGGGTGAGCGATGAGCACCGACTTAAGCGTAAGAAATCCAACGGCAACGCAACAGCGGGCAGCGGACGCTTTGCTGCGTTGCCTGGGTGGAACGACGGTACTGTTGCGCCTGCCGACGCCTGCTGTCGCAGGCTCGGATGATGAGCAACTGGGCGAAAGCACCCCCTCTTATGAGGACATTCCTCTGTCGCCTGCGGTATTTCGCCGTGTTCGGCCTGAGCTTCGAGATGGCAAGGTGAACCGCTATGAATTGCTGGTTTCGGCCTCTTCCATTCAGGCTCAACTGGGACTGTTGCAACTGGCCTCGACCGATCAATTATTTGCGATGGCGACTGGAGTGTTTGTCGATGGCGAGTTGATGCCGATCGAGGCCGCTGCCGAAGCCGAGGCATTCGGCCGGCCATATATATATCGGCTGGTATTACGCGGACCGCAAAGCATCACGCTGTAAGGAGAAGCGCCATGCAGAACGCACAAAATACTTTTTACATTACATTGCGCAATCGACTGGCAGCGTTGAATCCAAATCGCACGATCTATTTGCGCGGGGTGACGCGGCCAGGAATCCTGGTGGAGAGCAATGAGTTGGTGACTGCACAGCCACCGTCGAATGTGTTTGTACTGCGCTGGCTGGGACTGCACAACGATCCTTACTTGTCAGAAGTGTTGCTCCAGATGGAGTGCGAGATCGAGTACATGACCGAGGGGACAAGTGGAAACTTTGGCATGGATCGTGGGGCCATGTTGACGGAGATGGACGCAGAGTTGATGTCTCTATTGAAGCCGAACACTTCGCAAAAGATGAGCTACGCACAGTCCCCGGCAACCGCAATGGAGACCCAGATCTTCTGGACAGAAGCAACATTCCATCCAGTCAAGGTAGAGCGCGATCGATTGCTGCGCACCGCAATGGTGTCCGTATTTAGCTACGAAGAACCGGGGGAGCAATGAGTACACCTGCGATCACTCCAATACCGCTGACACCGCTAATTGCCAGGCGCGTGCGTGCGTATTTTGCTCCGGTAAATCGCGCGGCATCGACGCCGACGATTTTCGATCCTGCACAGAATGGCAGTTTCAATCTGGATGCACCGCCGGCGCCGTGGCTGGATCTAGGATGGCTGAATGCATTCGAGCGTAAGTCTGGAACGAGAATTGTTCCACTGCGAAGTGGAGCGCCGGGACTTCCACTGTCACAGGTGCGAACGGAGATTGATTCGTTTGTGCTGCTGCACTTCCTTAGCTGGGGAAAATTGCAGATGGCAGTGACGGCCGGCTCTGAACAGATGAACCTGTTGATCACTGCATCTGGAACTGCGGCCAATGGTTCCGGCGGAACAGGTGCAGCGGCGGCTCTGTTGCAGAGCGGAAGTACGTCGACTTTTCTGAACCTTACGATGAGTCAGCTCGCAGGTTTTTCTGTAGGGCAGATGGTTACGGTAGACGTGGACTACACCGGACAAACTGGCTATGTGGGTAGTGGCGTGAGTGCGGCTTACGTCAGTTCACCGGCAGCGGTCAACTCGGATGTGAACTACATTCGGCGAGTGAGTTTCAATGTTGGGCGGATTGCCTCTGTGACATCAACAGGGTTGCAGTTGGCGCAACCTTTGATTGCAGGAGCGCCGACACCGGGAATGTCTGTGCAGACCATTCTTGGATTTGTAGACCGGGAAGGCAGCAATTTCTTTCACGAGTGGTCGGGGCTTTTCGTTGTTCCCGGAGAACAGGGCGACCGAATATTACTGCACTATCCGCGCTTGCAGATTGCGGCCAGTGGGACTGAGTCAATGAAGCCGCTCGGGCCACCTCTCAAAAAAGTGGACACCTTTGAACGGGTTGCGCAAGTGGCAGAATTTCGCGCGCTAGCAGTGACGGACGCGAATGACGGCGCTCAGGTAGTGTGCTTCCGCAGTTATATTCCGCCTGTTGCGACCAACCTATGGTGATGAGCAGGAAAGACCTGAGCGACCTATCTAACAAGACAAGGAGATGCCGGTGAAGGTCACGATTGACAACCAGGATGGCAAGGGGCCCATCGACTATTCGGGGGCGTTGTGTGCAGACCAGGATACCGAAAAAGCTGTCGTGATTACGCGCGGCCTCAACCAACCTACGCTGGCGAGGCTCCAAATGGATTGCGCCAGCCATGGGCTATCTACCCCAGTTCCCAATGCCTGGGTTGTGATCACGGCGGACAACGGCACGTTTCTATTTACGGGATATCTACCGTCGGCCGCGGAGCCGGTTTTTGCCGGATACAACTCTTCCGGTCCGCGATATCGGATGGTGTTGAACGCGTTGAGCGAGGATTGGTTGCTGAACCGAGAGGCGCTGCCGCAAACGGCACCTCTCCTGGGACAGACGGCGGGGGAAATGGTCCGCATCCTGACCAACCGCGTGAATCCTACACTGGTGCAGATGAATGGTCTTGAAGATGTCGGCACGATTGGCTTCTTTGAGCCGATGCCAAACCGACCTTGGTCAGTGAATATTGCTGCCCTCGCGAACCAGGCACGCGCTGCATACCGCGTGCTGAATGGACAACTTACACTGGCACCGGTCGGCTCGACAGTGCACGATATGAGCGGTACGGTGGGGACGCTCGATTATGCGGCGTTGAGTGCGACGAATGCCAAACAAGTTGTGGACGATGTCACGCTCACGGGTTTGAGCCAGCCCATGGAATATGTAACCGAGTTATTTGAAGGCGATGGGGCAACGGTTCTATTTCAATTGCAGCGTGATCCTTTTCGCATCATTCGGCCGATTTTATTGGACGAAGAATTTACTACTTCCACGCTGAATACTTCGATCTGGAACGTAAACGATGCCGGCGGTTATTTGAGTGTGAGCGGCGGTGGCCTGGCGATGACCGGAGGAGCAGGCACCGATGGCACGACGACCCTGACGGCCATCGACCCAGTTGAATTAGGCGGAGAAGTAGTCATCGAATCGGGCTTTGTGCAATTGAATAGCGGAAGCGATGGCGTAGTTTGCGGACTTTATTCTGAGTCGGTCAACATCGCAAACTGCCTTGCTGGTTTTCGCGTGCAAACCAGCGGTTCAAACACGGTTGTCGTTCCGCTGGTGGAAGGCAACGAGGTTGGGACTGCATACACCCTACAGGCAGGCCACAGTTACATTCTGCGCATCCGTGTCCATAGCACCGAATTACAGCGAATGATGAATAGCTACTTCTCTTATGGAAGCAGTGGGCCTACGGTGTATGGCGGCGGAATGGTGCAGTCGCCGCTACAGTTGCTATTTGAATTACAGGACATGGCACTGCTGCCCTACGTAAATATCGGCTCCACAATCTTGTATGACGGCAGTGTTGCATCTTCTCCGGGGATTGCATCGTTTGCGTGTGTGAACAGTATCAATTTGCTGGGGAACATCGGCTATTTCAAAGTCACTCAGCCAGGGACGCTCTGGATTGTCAGTACGCCTTCGAGCGGTCCCCCGTTCACACGCCGTATCGGGCTTGCGAACCAAGGAGCGGACTGCAATGTACTGCGGAATGGATTTCTGCACTTCTACAAACTCGCAACTCCGCAGCCGGGCGAGACGCTTGCGGTCATGTATCGCGTGGCTGCGCCATCGGTCGCAAGAATGGCCAACAGCACGATTGGACAGGTCGGCGGAACAGGCGCTCCTACAGCCTCACAATTTGTGGGGCATGTGGTGCGTCCGTCTGCGCGCAGTGCCGTCGATTGCGAAAATGCTTGTCAGGCATTGCTCAATTTTTCTGCGAACCCTGCCGCTGCATGGAAAGGTGAGTACAAATATTACAACATACAAGACCAGCAGGACATCTGGCCGGGAGACGCACTGAATTTCAATTCTCCCGCCATTGGGTTGAACGAAAATGTGATCGTTCGGACAGTGAAGATCGAATCGACGAGTAGCGCGCCAGAGGTCTTAAACTACACGGTGCAGTTTGCCAATGATTGGGCTGAGACGATCGCGATGAAGCTGACGGATGCGATTCCGCCTGAGGTAATTTTGCCGCTGACACCAGAGTTGAGCGCAGGGAATTATCTACAGAACCTGAATGCACTTCAGGTGATTTCGATTACATCGACCGTCATCAATGTGAATGCAAATGCGACTCCTCCTGCCAATGGCGGATTTGAAGTGAGGAGCCGCGACTATACGTTTGGAGTCACCGTACAAGAGGACCTGGTGCTGCGAAGTCCAGTAGCAAATTTCACGATCACACGCTCAGCCGATGAAGAGCAGTTCTTTATTCGGATGTATGACGGATCCAAGCCGCCTATATATTCGCGGATCTCGAGCGCCATTTTCACCAATGTGCCCACTTCTTAATTGGCGAACCCGATAAGCGAAGGATGGATTCAGATGGATGATTTTGAGGTAACAGTACTGTCCGATTTGTCGGTACTGAAAAGCCAAATGGCTTCTCTCATTGGATTAGGGCAACCTGGACGGCTAATCATGTTGGAGCAGCGGATGGAACAGCACGAGGTTTATTTGCAGAGAATGAAAGGTTGGGTAGCAGCCTTCTTTGTGGTTCTAACAGTCGCGCACATCGCGTTTGACTACTTCAAACGCTAGTGGAGAGTTCAAGGATTGAAGCTTCTCCTCATGGAGTTTGTATCGCGATGCAGATCTTCGGGACATAACCGTCCGACATCTCCTATGAGGGACGGGCGGAGTGTGCAAAAAATGGGATTATCTCCGCTAAATCCACCACGACGGTATGGGGAGGTGCCTCAACGCACCCAGCAGGCTCGGCCCCTTGCAGCAACACGAGTTTTTCAATCCCTGCGGACGCTCCGGCTTGAAGATCGGAGCATCGATCCCCAACGAGAACTGATCGCTGCAGATCGATTCCGTGATCCTTGGAGGCTCGAAGTATCATGCCTGGCTGCGGTTTGCGATCCATACATTCTTTGCGGTAGGGTCCAACCCCATGCTCTGGGTGGTGCGGGCAATAATAGTAGCCATCCACGCGGATGTGCGCGCGGAGAAATTCTTTGGACATCCATTGCATCAGCGAGTGAAAATCAGCCTCGGAATACAGTTGCCGCGCGATTCCGGACTGATTCGTAATGATAATGAGTTTGTATCCTCGCGCCTGGGCATATCTGCAAAGTTCAAAAATACCTTCCGTAAACTCTACCTGCTCCGGTTTGTACAGGTAGCCTATTTCCCGATTGACAACGCCATCTCGGTCTAAAAATAAAGCTGGTTGAGGGTCCTTCATAGAATCCACTGTCTTCCCGTGCAAGCCGGTGATCGCAGTCTAAGCTGCAAAGTATATTTATTCTACAAGTAAGCAAAAAATGTGCTCGAGTGCGAGATGGGCTTCCTGGATTTTCACGGTGAGGTCCGACAGCATACGCAAACAATAATCGCACGGTTTGACCATGCGACCTCTGTTTGCGCCTGTCAGTCCGATGGTCGCGATCCCGATGGAATGCCCTAGCCTGCATATCTCACACGCCGACTGTTGAGGGGGAGAGTGCGAGGGCAAAAAATAGGTGGAAAGGCCGTCATTTCTGTGGCATAACTGCGTTGTCGAGACGTAGTTTTGGC
>JAJZDO010000684.1 GCA_021805955.1 Acidobacteriota bacterium | reverse complement strand
AAGTTCGCTTGGTATGCAGGGCACGGCTTTACAGGCTTCCGAAAAACGCCTGTTCGCCGCGGCTTTGTATCAGGGCACGACTTCAGTCGGGCCGTAAGTGCGGCAAAATCAGGAGGGCGTTAGCCCTTGCGGTAGGCCGTTCGGGTGTCCCTGCGGAAATTCGGCCTATTCCCACAGCTTGTTTCGCCGATGAGGGACGGTTGATTCCATCGCAGAAACTCATTCAGCCATTCCTTCGGCCCACCCTACCACCCCGTCACAATGCGACATCTGATCCTACACACTTCCAGCCGCTACAGGTAGAGTGAGATTTTGAACGCAGGTATCCACTTCACGATGAGTCTCCAGAAGCACAACCGGAAGACAACAGACCCTTGCAGCCTGCCGTGGAGTTGGCCCCGATACGGATGGAATGCACATCGCCGCGCACCACGGCGTTCATCCAGATGCTGGAATGCTCGCCGAGTGTGACATCGCCGATGATTTGCGCGGAGGCATCCACATAACAGGACTACGGAATCACTGGCGATTTGCCTTGATAGGAACGAATCATAAGGAGTCGCCTGCTTCATTTTACGAGGTGGGAGGGGGCGTGGCCGAGAGAGGCGGGAAAAGCCGAAGGGCGAGGTCGGCCGCCGTATTTGCACGTGATGGAGGATCGATCCCAGGTCTCAGAGACGAGACCTGGGGCACCCGGGGTGAATCAAGTGGCAGGATTGGCACCGGGCGTTGTCGAAGGTGAGGGAGGAACTCAGCGTCCGCCGCGGTAGGTGAGGCGGTAGCCGCGGCGGAAATTGTTGCGGTAGATTTGGGCGGGCTGGCCTGGGGGTACGGGCGGATTGCGGAAGCGAGGATGACGATTGACGTTGGGCCGCATGCCGAGCGAGATATCGTGGCGTGCTGCGGCGACGCCGTTGTTAAATCCTTGACGGGCAACCGCTCCTGGAGGCGGCGGCGCGTAGTACGGAGGAGGTTGGGGGTGAGCGCAGCCGCTGAATGGGAGCAGAAACAGCGACAAACCTGCGATCGCAAACAATTTCTTCATGACAATGACCCTCGTGGATGCGAGATTGTGAATGCGCCTGCTACCGCAGGCATTGTTCCCGGCACAAGCGCGGGAACATGCAACAACAGACACGGGTGCGTCTGAAGAGTTGCGGAGAGTATCGGAGTCGGGGGATTTACGGTATTCTAAGGGGTGTCCAACCGGAGCGTTGGGAGGTGTAATCTCATTTGGCAGAAGTAAAGATTCAAGAAGGCGAACCGTTGGAGAATGCACTGCGCCGCTTCAAGCGCAAGGTGCAGCAGGAAGACATCATCAAGGAAGTCAAGCGGCACTCGTACTACATGAAGCCAGGCGAGAAGATGCGCATGAAGCAGGCATTGGCCCGCAAGCGCAATCGCAAGAAGGCACGCAAGGAACAGACCGACTAATTACGAGTCGATGAATGAAACGAGGCCCGGACATTTGGAAAAGTGTCCCGGGCCTTTGTTTTTGGGGGATCGAGGGTGGTTGATGTTTGGCACCGTCACCCTCTGGATTCTTCGCAGCGCTCAGAATGACCCCTTCTGGTTTTGACTACAGAATCAGGGGGACCAGAATTATCCGGTGTTGCGGAGGCCGGCGGCGATGCCGTTGATGGTGGCGGCGATGGCGCGTTGCAGCGAATCGCTGGTGTCGCCGGCACGCTTGCGACGGAGCAGTTCCACCTGGATGAGGCTCATGGGATCGACGTAAGGATTGCGCACCCGAATGGAACGGGACAGTACCGGATTGGTTTCCAGCAGAGTTTTTTGTCCGGTGACGGCCAGCACAGCTCGCCGCGTGCTTTCATATTCCGATTCCAGGCGGGTGAAGACTCGATCGCCCATCGCACGGTCGTGTGTCAACAGCGAATACTGCTTGGCGATGTGAAAGTCGGCCTTGGCCAGCGACAACTCCACGTTGCGAATCAGGTCAATGAACATGGGAAACTCCCGCATCATGTGTTGCAGCACGGGCAGGCTTCCGTGTTCGATGGAATGCTCCAGCGCATGGCCAACGCCGAACCATCCGGGTACGCCGTGACGACTCTGCATCCAGCCAAACACCCATGGAATGGCGCGAAGGTCGGCGAAATTGTTCTTCGCTTTTCGGCGTACGGGGCGCGAACCAATACGGGCATACTCCAGTTCATTGACCGGCGTGGCTTCTGCGAAATACTGCAAAACTTCTTCATCCTCAGGAATGTTCTTGCGATAAAAACCGTACGCGGTGGTTGAAAGCTCCTCGCACACTTCTTCCCATCCCGGCATCATCTCTCCCGTGCGATGACCACCCGGGCGGTTTGCTTCCGGACGCGCCAACGCATCGAGCGAAGCGGCCACCATCAGCTCCAGGTTCCATTCTGCCAGTACCACATCGGAATATTTCCAGTGCAGGACCTCGCCCTGTTCGGTGATGCGAATTTCTCCGTTGAAGTCGCCAATGGGCTGGGCATAGATGGCGCGATGCGTAGGCGCGCCGCCGCGACCGACCGTTCCGCCGCGGCCGTGGAAGAGGCGCAGGTCGATGCCACATTCACGGGCAACAGCGTGCAGGGCGCGATGCGTTTTGTATATCTCCCAGGTGCTGGTGAGCATACCGCCATCTTTATTGGAGTCAGAATATCCCAGCATCACCTCCTGACTACGATGCCACGATTCCAACAGCGGTTGATACGCAGGTGCGGTCCATATTTCTCGGCAGATGGCGGCAGCGCCGCGCAAATCCTCGATCGATTCAAACAGCGGTACCACGCGGATGGCAGCACAATTTTCCCCAGCCATGCAGGAGACTTGATGCGTGCGCGCGAGATGGAGCACGCGCCAGACATCCTCCGCGCTGGTGGCGCCGCTGACGACGTATTGCCGGATGGTCTCCACTGGCTCCTTGCGCTGAATTTCCGCGATGGCGCGGAAGGTGGCCAAAACGTCGGCCGTGTCGCGCGAAAGCGGAGTGGCGAAATTTTCCTTCGAAGAGTTTCGTTCGCAGTTCCCTTCGATCTCGCGCAATGCCTGAGTGAGTTGGCGCGCATGTGCGCGAATGTCCAGCGTGTGCAAATGCAATCCGAATGTGCGAACTTCGCGGACCAGAGGATCGATCAAAGCTCGCGCCAGGCGAAGGCTTTTTTCTTCCGCCAAGCTATCCCGCAGCAGACGGAGATCGTCCAACAATTCCTGGCTGGAGCGATAGGGCGTCAAGCCGATCGGCGCCGACGACTCATGCAGTTCCCGCGCGGCTGCTTCCAGTCGCATGCGAATGCATAAGACGAAGCGGCGATGCAGCTCGTGGGGATAACGCTGATCGATGCCAAACCCCGAACGTTCCAACTGAGACGAATAGCTTTGCAGCTTTTTCTCTAGCGCCGGGCTCAGGCCGACTCGCTGGATCGACGGGGTCAGCAGGTCGAGGATCAGTTGAATACGAGCGCAATAATGCTCAATCAATTTGCGCCTGGCCATGGTGATGGCTTGCCATGTCACCTCTGGAGTGACAAAGGGATTGCCATCGCGATCGCCGCCAATCCAAGAGCCGAATCGCACCACCTGCGGCAAGTCATTCGCCTCTACTTCAATGCCGTACTCGTCGCGCAGCGCGCCGGCAATTTCTTCGAATAACTGCGGCAGCGTTTCGAAAATGGCAATATCGTAATAATCCAAACCGAGTTTGATTTCATTCTGCACTGTAGGGCGATGGCTACGAACCTCATCGGTCTGCCATAACGCTGTGATCTCTGCGAGGATGTCCTCTTCCCGTGCCGTCAATTCTTCATCCTGCAGCGGAATTTGATTCAGGCTTTCTAGAGTTTCGCCAAGGCGTCGCCGTTTGAACAGGACCGAGCGGCGCGCGACCTCCGTGGGGTGGGCTGTGAACACCGGAATCACGCAAATTTTCGCGAGGAACTCCATGGCTTCACTGGCGGCGATGCCGGCCTCGCGCATGCGGCGCAATGTGCCGCGCATCTCTCCGGGTTGAGGCGGACTTTGAGTGCCGAGCAGGCGATGGGCGCGGCGACGGCGCTTGCGATGGTTGGTTTCCGCCAGGTTGATCAGTTCAAAGTAGAAAGCGAAGGCTCGCGTCAGCTGCTCAGCAAATCCGGTGTCGCAGACGGCAATGTGCGCAATGGCCTCCGCCAGCAGGAAATCGGCCTTCATCGAGTCGCCTTGCAAACGCGCTTCGCGGCCATCGGTGGTGATGCGGCGTAAATCTTCCACGGCCTGGAACAGCGCATCGCCGGCCTGTTCCCGAAGCACGCGTCCCAGTAACGTTCCCAGCGAGCGAACGTCGCGGCGCAGCGGAGCTTCCTTGCGCTCCGGATCGAACGACTGCAGTTCTTCCAGTCGCTCTGCCCAGTTTTCCGGCTTCCACAAAAGATCCATACGTATCTGCATTATGCAGGAGGAAGCAGGCAGTTTCCTAAGCGTTGGGCGAAGAAATTGCCGCCTGCTCTTCCAGTTGCACGATCAATTCTTCCCACTCGGTCAACATGGCTGCATGGTCGGCCCGCATCTCGTCGAGCTGGCGCTGCTGCGCCTGATAATGTTCGGCGGAAACATACACGCCCAACTGCTCTTCGGTGGTTTGTATGGCCGATTCCATACGCGGAATTTCTTCTTCCAGCACGTTACATCGATCCTGCATCTGTCGCAGGCGGATGGGATTGATGCGGCTGACACGCTTGATGGGTTCGTTCTCAGGTTGCCGCTCGTTGGCTGGCAAACCGGCTGGAGACAGTGACGAAGAATTGCCATTGGATTGCTTCAAATCCTGCGCAGACGAATTCGCCGCGGCCGCTTCCGCCTGCCGTGAAATCTGCCACAAATAATCTTCGTAATTTCCGGTGTAGACACGCACGGCGCCATCTCGAATCTCAAAGACCCGCGTGGCGAGCGCATCGATAAACGCGCGATCGTGCGAGACGAACACGACGGTGCCTGTAAAGCTCCGTATCGCTTCCAGCAGCACTTCTTTAGCGCGCATATCCAGGTGATTTGTCGGCTCATCCAGCAGGA
This sequence comes from Acidobacteriota bacterium, assembly GCA_021805955.1. The sequence continues at coordinate 3,136 of JAJZDO010000684.1, read as the reverse complement.
GAAAATTTGCGGGGCTCACCAGCAGTCGCGCCAGCGCGTATCGGTTGCGTTCGCCGCCGGAAAGCACTCCAAGCGGCTTGAATACATCCTCGCCGGAAAATAGAAAGCAGCCCAACAGGTTTCGTAATTCTGTCTGGGGAATTCTCGGCGCACTGCGTCCAAGGTCGTCGAGCATGCGTGCGTCGGCGTTCAGCTCCTTGTACTGATCCTGCGCAAAGTATTGCAGCGCCACATTGTGTCCGAGGCGAATTTGCCCAGTTGTGGGAGCGTCGAGCGCAGCCAGCAGACGAATCAGTGTCGATTTACCGGCGCCATTCGGCCCCACCAGAGCGATGCGTTCGCCTCGCTCAATGGTGAATTGCACGCCGGAAAAGACTTGCTTCTCACCATAGCTTTTGCTGATTTGCAGTGCCTCGACCACGGTACGACCGCTGGCCGGCGGTTGCGGGAAGGTGAAATGGATCTCCGTTTCCGCAGGCGGCAACTCGATTCGCTCGATGCGCTCCAGTTCTTTGACGCGGCTTTGTACCTGGCGCGCTTTGGTGGCCTGCGCGCGGAAGCGAGTAATGAAGGATTCCAGGTGTTCAATATGTTCGCGCTGGTGACGATATGCAGCCTCCAGTTGGACCTGCCGCTCGGCCTTCTGCTGCAAATACTTTTCGTAATTGCCGGTATAGCTGTACAGCCGGCGATTCCACAGCTCGACAATTTTATCCGTCGCGATATCCAGAAAAAAGCGATCGTGCGAAACCAAGATATAGGCATGCGGATAGGCATGGAGATACCCCTCCAGCCAATTTCTGGCCTCCAGATCCAGGTGGTTTGTGGGTTCGTCCAGCAGCAGCAGATCGGGTTTTTCCAGCAGCAGTTTGGCGAGGGCGATGCGCATCTGCCAGCCGCCGGAAAACTCTTCCGTCTTGCGCTGCCAGTCTTCTTTGGAAAAGCCAAGGCCGGACAAGACTGTGCCGACGCGGGCCTCGATGGTGTAGCCGTCCTGGGCGTGAAATTCGGCGTCGCTTCGGGTCAATTGCTCGATGACGGCGGCATATTCGCCGGAGTGAGGCGGCAGTTCCGCGAGTTGCGAATGCAGTCGTTGAATCTTGTGCTCGAGGGCCTGCGTCTTGGCGAAGGCGGACAGGCATTCGTCGAAAACAGAGCGTCCATGCAACTGCAATCCATCCTGAGGAAGGTAGCCGAAGGTCATGCCGCCGGTCGACTCCATGGAGCCGTCGTCCAGCGAGTCAAGCCCGGCCAGAATTCGCAGCAGGGTGGACTTGCCGGTGCCGTTACCGCCGACCAGGCCGGTGCGTTCTCCAGGAGTGATCTGCCAGTCGATCTTTTCGAAAAGGAGTTTGTGGCCGAAGCGCTTGCCGGCGCGGGTCAGTTGCAGCATCAGATTCGCGCTCGAATCGTCAATTGAAAGCGCATATGGTTTATTGTCGCATCGAATATTTCGGATGGTATAACCGTAGGTCGCCGCGCGGCATCTTAATTGTAAAAGCGATGTACCTCCTACCCGTTGAAAAGTTCGCCGCGCTGCATTGCTCACGGTCGTAATGACAAGTGTGGGCGGATTGGTATACTCGCATCGAACCGCTTTTCCAACAGGATAGGCAAATTAAATGCCCTCAATGAAAGAGATTTTGGGAGTTCTTCTGGCGGGTGGCGCCGGTGAACGGCTGTATCCGCTGACCCGCGATCGCGCCAAGCCGGCTGTTCCTTTCGGCGGCAACTATCGCATCATCGACATCACACTGTCGAACTGTATCAACTCAGACCTCCGCCGGATTTACATTCTGACGCAATACAAGGCGCTTTCGCTGAATCGGCATATCCGCGAGGGCTGGGGCTCGGTGGTGGCCAATGAGCTGGGTGAGTTCATTGAAATTCTGCCGCCCATGCAGCGTGTCAGTTCCAACTGGTACATGGGAACGGCGGATGCCGTGTATCAGAATATCTATTCCATCGGCAGCGAACAGCCAAAGCGCGTTCTGCTGCTTTCCGGCGACCACATTTACAAGATGAACTATGGACGCATGGTGCAGCAGCACATGGATTCTGGCGCCGATGTAACTTTAGCCACGCTTCCCATCGATCCGTCGGATGTTTCCCGTTTCGGTGTGGTCGAGGTTTCCCGAACAGGGGAGGTCACAGGCTTCCAGGAGAAACCGCAGCAAACCGATATGCGCTCGCCTTTCAATCAGGACAAGGTGGATGCATCCATGGGCATCTATCTGTTCAACACCGACGTGCTGCTGCCGGCGCTGATTCGCGACGCCGAAGACCCGAATTCACAGCACGACTTCGGTCACAATGTTCTTCCAGCGATGCTGGGCCAGTACAAGATGTACGCCTTCAATTTTGTCGACGAGAATAAGCAGGAAGCGCTGTACTGGCGCGATGTGGGAACGCTCGATGCTTACTACGACGCCAACATGGATGTCGCATCAGTGACTCCGATCTTCAATCTCTACGATAAAAGCTGGCCTATGCGTACGCGGCCGCTGCAGTATCCTCCGGCCAAGTTTGTGTTTGGGGAGCCTGGGCGTACAGGCATGGCCATCAACACCGTGATCTCCGCAGGCTGCATCGTCTCCGGCGCCACGGTGCGCAATAGCGTCCTGTCGCACGATGTTCGAGTGAATTCCTACGGGGAGGTCGACTCTAGCATTCTTTTTTCCCATGTCAGGATTGGACGCCATTGCCGAATTCGGCGCGCCATCATCGATCGCGACGTTCAGATTCCAGAGGGTACGGTGATCGGCTACGACGCGAATGAAGACCGCAAGAATTACCTGGTGACGGAGAGCGGCATCACCGTTGTCAGCCGGGACTATTCACTCTACGAAAATCCTGTCGCGTCGGACTACATGCCCCACGATATGTAGGTACAGGAATAGGGAGATATATATTTCCCGTTTTGACTCGACGGATGCGAAGTTCTCTTTTTGGGTACTGTCCCAGCCCCTGAGGAAATAAAAAGTTTTCCGAGGACCTAGAGCGAATATAAAGAGAATGCGAGGAGATAGAAGCCGTGAGCGCCGACCTTACAACCATAAACGTGGTTTCACACAAGGGGATTCGATCCAGCTCCAGAAAAAGCACTGAGGCTGATGTCTTTGCTGCTTTTGGACGG
>JAJZDO010000605.1 GCA_021805955.1 Acidobacteriota bacterium | reverse complement strand
TGCAAGAAATACTTAAGATCTGGATTGAATACAGAGCCGGATAGGGCCAACCGACCTAGAAATACATCGAAAGTATTGGTTCCCGCATCGCTTTCTCCCAAGCTTTCCACACTGACATGGGGCTTGAATCCCGTGTATCTCACCTGAAACAATCCATTCACATACATGGAATAGCTTTTGTCCTGGGTGGAGATAAAGAAGCCGCCGTTATATATGTCAGCCGGAAGGTATTCCCTGGCTGGGCCTGGACCTGGCGGCAGTTCCGCGATAGAGGCAACCGCCTTTGCTGTCGGCGCGCTGGAAGCAGTTGTACTCGCCTGGTCCAGGCGCGTTTCAATGGCTTCCAGGCGTTGCCGTTCCGTATTGAGCTGCTGCTGGAAATCCACGCTTGCCTGATGCGCATCGAGCTGCTGTTGAAGTTGCTGGATATTATCGAGAGACTTTTGTACTTCTTGTTTCAGTTCATTCACGGTAGCGGCGGCGGATGCATTGCTTTGCGAGGCGGAAGTGTCCTGGGCACTAGCTGACAAGCTTAATCCAATAAAAAAGGCAGTGGCGATCAGGAAAACTTTCCCTAGTTTAGGACGACTGGCTCCCGCAAAAAAAGCAATTGGCTGTGGCATAGTTCTCCCCTTATCTCAAGTCGATTCTTAGATAGTCTGGCGACAGCGGAGAGGCGTCGGGGCCTGCTAACAGAGGGGCGTCATGGCCTGTCTGATACGAACTACAACTTCACTTACAGTCTCTTTGCAAAACTCTAGAGGTGCGCCTCTGACTTAGAGAGCGATTCGGAATTTCACAAGAATGCGATAGAAGAAACTATCTGGGCGACGCGGGCAGATAGTTATTTACAGTACAGATTGGATGTTTTCGTTGTACTGTATACAAGAGCGTATCCAAATGGTCCCGATATGTAAAGACATTTTTTCTGGGTGGAGTCTGGCCGAGTGGCAGGCCGGCTATCGTCGCGGCACGATTCACCCGCGTAACTTGCTCGAAGCACTCGCCCTTCGGCCGGACGACCCGGCATGGATTACGCGGATTGATGAGGTCAGATTCAACGCGCAACTCGAAGACCTGGAGGCTAGGCTGCTGGAAGTGGATGGAGATTTCCACAAACTCCCACTCTACGGTGTCCCCTTCGCTGTCAAAGACAACATCGATGTCGCTGGGTGGCCTACAACTGCGGGCTGTCCGGGTTTTGCTTATATCGCGGAGGCGGATGCAACGGTAGTGCGCCGCTTGCGACACGCGGGCGGCATAGTAATCGGCAAGACGAACCTAGATCAGTTCGCTACTGGACTTGTCGGCACTCGTTCCCCCTATGGATCTGTTCCGAATTCTTTTCGTCCAGAGTTCATCAGTGGAGGTTCGAGTTCCGGGTCAGCTTCAGCGGTTGCGCGCGGCATTGTTCCCTTTGCGCTGGGAACCGACACGGCCGGTTCGGGCCGCGTGCCGGCGGGGATGAACAATATCGTCGGCCTGAAACCCACACGCGGATGGCTCCCTATCACCGGGGTGGTTCCGGCCTGTCGCACGCTGGATTGTGTTTCAATCCTCGCGCTCACCCTTGAGGATGCGGAGTTGATTGCCGCCATCGCCGCCGGATTTGATGCAGACGATGCCTATTCACGCGTTCAGCCCGCGTCCGCTCCCGTGGGCTTTGCGGATCGTCCGCGGCTAGGCGTTCCGCAGAAGCTGGAGTTTTACGGCGACGAAGAAGCTGCCCAGATTTACAACCGGGCTCTCAAAATGGCCGAGGATCTCGGCGCAGAAATTGTGCCGATCGACTTCACACCTTTTCTGGAGCTTGCTGTGTTGCTGTATGAAGGCCCGTGGGTAGCTGAGCGGTTTGCCGCCGTTGAGGCGCTGTGGCAGCTCACTCCAGACGCCATTCACCCTGTGGTGCGCTCCATTGTAGAAAAGGCATCCAGGTTTTCCGCCACCGACGTATTTCGAGCAGAGTACCGTCGTGCCGAGCTGACGCGTCTCATTGAAACTGCGATGGCCAATGTGGATGCGCTGTTCGTGCCAACTGCGCCCACTGTGTTCACTATCGCCGAGGTCCTTGCGGATCCGATCGCACTGAATGCCAAGCTCGGCATCTACACGAACTTCGTCAATTTTGCCGATATGTGCGCGCTCGCTCTCCCTGCCGGCATCCGCCGCGATGGATTGCCCTCCGGGATCACGCTGCTGGCTCCGGCCTGGCATGATCGGGCGCTGGCCAGCTTCGGACTTCGCTGGCAACGCCATCTCAGCGAGACGCTTAGCAACACGACTATGGGGGCTACTGGGCGCGCCTACTCCACCCCACGGGAAAGTCTCCACACGCCTCCGCCGAATACGATCCGCGTGGCCGTGGTAGGCGCACACCTACGCGGAATGCCGCTAAACCATCAGCTCACTTCTCGCGGCGCGGCATTTGTCGAAGCAACAAAGACCATCGACAAATATCGCCTATTTGCTGTCGCGAATAGCAAGCCTCCTAAGCCCGGACTCCTGCGTGTCGCGGACGGAGAACAGGGTGCGTCGATTGCGGTAGAACTGTGGGACGTACCACGGGATAACTTTGGTTCGTTCACCGCGGAAGTGCCGCCGCCGCTAGGCATCGGAAACATCACCCTGGTCGACGGGCAAACTGTAAAAGGATTCATCTGCGAACCCTATGGACTCGCTGGAGCGAGGGATATCACCTCCTTCGGTGGCTGGCGGGCTTATCTGGCTAGCCTGTAATTTGTACCAACCTCTACGCACCGGAGATAGCGATGTTCTCTACTATTCTTGTAGCCAATCGCGGGGAAATTGCTCTCCGCGCCATGCGAACTTTTCGCCGAATGGGCATTCGCAGCGTTGCCGTCTATGCGGATGCGGATCGGGATGCGGCGCACGCGCGCAGCGCCGATTCGGCGATCGCTCTAGGAGGAGTGCGACCCGCAGAGAGCTATCTTCGCATCGATAAACTGATCGATGCGTGCCGTCAGTCGGGTGCTGAAGCTGTTTTCCCCGGTTATGGGTTTCTTTCAGAGAGCGCGGAGTTTGCCGAGGCGTGCGAGGCGGCAGGAGTGGTTTTCATTGGCCCTACGCCCACTCAGATGCGCGACTTCGGTCTGAAACACCGCTCTCGCGAACTTGCGGCCAAAGCAGGTGTGCCCCTTACACCCGGAACCGGGCTGTTGTCGGGGGTCGAAGAAACTCTTGAAGCGGCAGAACGCCTGGGTTATCCGGTGATGCTCAAGAGCACGGCAGGGGGCGGCGGTATCGGTCTGTCGCGATGCGCAACGCCGGAAGAGCTAATCGCGGCCTATGAGAGCGTGCAGCGCCTCGGCGTGCAGTTTTTCCGCGATGGCGGCTTGTTCCTTGAGCGTTACATCGAACACGCGCGCCACATCGAGGTACAGATTTTTGGCGATGGTGAAGGTCGCGTCGTGGCACTGGGCGAGCGGGACTGTTCGATTCAGCGGCGTAACCAAAAGGTCGTTGAGGAGACTCCCGCGCCGAACCTCGCCAGCACAACACGCACAGCGTTGCTTGAGTCAGCGGTAAAGTTGGGCGAGACTGTCAACTACCGCTCGGCAGGCACGGTCGAGTTCATTTACGACACCTCCGACCAAGATACGAATGGAGGAAATTTCTATTTTCTCGAAGTCAATACACGTCTCCAGGTCGAACATCCGGTCACAGAAATGGTCACTGGCCACGACCTGGTGGAGGCCATGGTGCGCGTCGCCTCTGGCGAACCACTTGACTGGAATGCGCTGCGTCGTGCGCCACAGGGCGCCGCGATGGAAGTGCGTATCTATGCCGAAGACCCGGCCAAGTCCTTCCGGCCATCTCCCGGAACGCTGACGGAGGTCTGTTTTCCAGAAAACGTGCGAGTGGACGGTTGGGTTGAAACTGGCACGGAGGTTTCTCCTTACTACGATCCCCTGTTGGCCAAGGTGATCGTCCACGGCGAAACACGCGAACAGGCGCGGAATAAACTTTACGCGGCATTGGACGCTACGCGGATGCACGGAATTGAAACCAATCTCGACTATCTGCGCGAAATCGTCGCCAGCGCGAACTTTGTCGCCGGAGAAGTGACCACGTGTTTTCTCGACAGTTTTGTCTATCAAGCTCCATTGATTGAAGTGCTGGAACCGGGAAGCTACACAACGGTGCAGGATTATCCCGGACGCACCGGATATTGGGATGTGGGCGTTCCGCCCTCGGGACCCATGGATGATTACGCATTCCGTCTCGCGAATCGCATCGTCGGCAACCACAGCCATTCCGCGGGCGTGGAATGTACTTTGCATGGCCCCACCCTGCGATTTCACAGCGAGGCTGTGATTGCGTTGACCGGCGCCGAGACGGCCGCCACGCTGGACAATCAGCTCGTTCCAATGTGGTCGCCAGTGAGTGTGAGAGCGGGCCAAATGTTGCGTGTTGGGCGTGCAAGCAGCGGCTGCCGCACTTACATAGCAATTCGCAACGGATTAGATGTACCCACATACCTGGGAAGCCGGTCCACCTTCGTCCTGGGTCAGTTCGGCGGCCATGCCGGGCGCATACTGCGATCAGGCGACATGCTGCGAATCAGTAACCCACGGCTTGCCGGCTGCACAACACCTGCGCCCACGGATGTGCCGCGCGCCCTGCCTTCAGAAATGATTCCCAGCTATTCAGACCATTGGGAGATTGGCGTGCTCTACGGGCCCCACGGCGCGCCCGACTACTTCACGCTGCAAGCAATCGATGCGTTCTTTGCCGCCGACTGGGAAGTTCATTACAACTCGAACCGACTCGGCGTGCGGTTGATCGGTCCCAAGCCGCAGTGGACGCGCGCTAGCGGAGGAGAAGCCGGGCTCCATCCCTCGAATGTGCATGACTGCGAATACGCGCTCGGTAGCATCAACTTCACTGGCGACAGTCCGGTAATCCTCACACGCGACGGTCCCAGCCTGGGTGGCTTCGTCTGTCCCGTGACCATCGCGAAGGCGGAATTGTGGAAGGTGGGCCAGGTCAAGCCAGGCAGCCGGATCCGCTTTGTTCCGCTGCAATACGCGGAGGCTCTCGGGCTTGAGCAGGCGCAGGAAGAGCGCATTTGCACATTCAGGTCGAAGCCGATCCCGCCGCATTCAGCTCCCTCCTTGCTACCGAAAGGCAGAGCATCGGCAACACTAATTGCAGAGCGCAACGCCGACGGCCATCATCCTAAAGCGCAGTGGCGTCAGGCTGGAGACAATTACATCCTGCTCGAATATGGCGAGGACATACTTGACCTCGCGTCGCGCTTGCGCGTGCATCTGCTGATGGAAACAATCCGCGCGGAGAAGCTTCCAGTCGAAGAGCTTTCGCCGGGCGTACGGTCGCTTCAAATTCGCTACGACAGCAGCCGCATGAAACAACCAGACCTGATGCGCCATCTGTTACGCATAGAAGAAATGCTGCCCGATGTGGCTGACTTGAAGGTCCCCATACGTACTGTGCATCTCCCCATAGCATTTGAGGACTCGGCGACGCTAGGAGCAATACAGCGATACCGGGAAACGGTGCGAGCCGATGCGCCGTGGCTACCCAGCAACATGGAATTTCTGCGGCGCATCAACGGCTTGGAGACCATTGCCGACGTGCGGGAGATCATCCGCACCGCCCGCTACATGGTCCTTGGACTGGGAGATGTTTATCTGGGCGCACCCTGCGCCGTGCCTGTCGATCCGCGTCATCGTTTGCTTAGCTCCAAGTACAATCCGGCGCGCACCTTTACCGCTGAAGGCACTGTAGGCATTGGCGGCATGTACATGTGCATTTACGGTATGGACTCGCCTGGAGGGTATCAACTTGTGGGCCGCACGCTGCCAATTTGGAATAAGTTTTTGAAGAACAAGCAGTTTGAGGCTGATCGACCCTGGCTGCTGCGCTTCTTCGATCAGGTATGCTTTTATCCCGTCGAAGAGGCGGAACTGACAGAGCAGCGCGAAGCATTCCGCACCGGACGATACCGCATTACTATCGAGGAAGAGATCTTCGACTTCGGAGCCTATCGGCAATTTCTGGAACTTCACGCCAGTAGTATTGCGGCCTTCCGCGAACGACAGCAGGCGGCCTTCACAACGGAGATATCTCATTGGAAAGATCGCGAATCCGCCGTTGGGGCAGCGCCGGCCTCCATCCCTGCCGTAGAGGAGTCGACAGTTCCCGACGGGCATCGAATCCAGGCTCCCATGCACGGTAGCGTTTGGAAACTATTGGCTGAGCCGGGACAAAGAGTGGAAGCGGATCAGCCCATTCTTGTTGTCGAGGCAATGAAGATGGAGCTCACTGTTTCAGCTCCTATGGCCGGCGTTCTTAGGGCTATCTGCTGCGCTGTTGGTCATTCCGTCGCTACAGGTGATATTTTGGCGGTAATCGAAATCTGACAGGAATCTCAATTCACTATGGCTACAAATCCACGTCGACAAAACCTGGCGGACACAGTTTACGGGCAACTCAAGTTTGAACTCTTTGAATTTCAGTTATTGCCTGGAGACAGATTTACTGAAGCGGAAGTTGCAGACCGTACCGGAGCCAGCCGCACGCCGGTGCGTCAGGCCCTTTATCGGCTGGAGCGGGAAGGTTTTCTGGATGTAAACTTCCGCAACGGATGGGAGGTGCGCCCAATAGATTTCGACCAGCTCGACGCACTCTATGAGTTGAGGATACTTCTAGAGCGGACATCCATTCAGCGCATGAAAGATCTGAGCGCAGAAGAATTAAACCTGATCCTGCTCCCGCTCGAAGCCATTTGGCAAGTTAACCCTACAGATCGCAGCAACAACCCGCTGCAGGTCGCCATTTGGGACGAGGATTTCCATTGTAGTTTGGTCGCGGCATCGAAAAATAGCGAATTTACGCGCGTGCACATGGAGGTAACAGAAAAAATTCGAATCGTTCGCCGCCTTGATTTTACACAGCGCTCACGGATCGCTGCGACGTATAAGGAGCATGCGTCCATGATTGCGGGCCTGCGCCAAGGCGCATTTTCCGCAGCTGCGGATCAACTTGCAACGCATATTGAAGTATCGCGTGTCGAAGCTCGAAAGCTTACATTGTTGAAGCTGCAAAATGCGCGCAGGAGCTTCTCGCCACATGAAGTGAATGTCGCCACGACTCATTCCTCCCACTGAGAAAGGGCTTCTTAGGTCTGCAGCGACGGATTGAGACTTATTACCTCGAGGAGGATTGCTATGGATCAAGAATCAAGAGAGATGGAAGACACCAGCGATATCGACCTTTTACATGACATAGGAAGCAGGATTGCCGCAGCAGACCCCTTCCATGCGGTTGTCGATCGCGTCATCGAGGTAGTTGCCGAGGCCGTCCGATGCGACTCCTGCTTCATCTACGTACTCGAGAAGGATCATTTGGTGCTGCGCGCCTCTAAGAATCCTCATGCCGACGTAGTCGACCGCGTAGGTCTGGCGGTGGGTGAGGGAATCACGGGATGGGTCGCCGCCCACAACAAGCCGGTCGCCATCTCCGCCAAAGCGTCCGACGATCGCCGCTTCACGAAGGTGGGGAATCTTCCAGAAGATCGCTTCGAGGCCTTTCTCTCGGTGCCCGTGCTATGTCGCGGAAAGCTTGTTGGAGTCATCAATGTGCAGCATCGCGCACCGCACGCGCACACCCGCCGAGAGATAAAGCTGATCACCACGCTAGGTTATCTGGTGGGCGCCGAAATCGAGCTTGCGCGAATGGAATTTGAAAAATCACAGCTCAGCGATCAGCTTGAAACACGCAAGTTGATGGAGCGAGCAAAAGGTATTTTGCAGCGCGATATGGGATTGGATGAAGAAGCCGCATATATCGCTCTTCAGAAACAAAGCCGTCAGCGCCGCAAGCCGATTCGAGAGATAGCCGAGGCCATCATCCTGACTGAAGACCTGCGCCGCAACAAATAATCATGTCCCGCTCCGAAGCCTTAGCGATCCGTGACCGGCCGGTTGCCTGCTCGGATGCGGTCTCGCGACTCTGCAATTCACCACGGTGCCCGCGATGAACGGTTTGCTATGCGTCCGCCAGTTAGCATTTGAGTTTTAGGGATATTTACTTGACGCCACCGACCCCAAGATGTAGGGTTCGGGGTCATGGACGAGGATTTTCCGAGGACTTTGTTGGAACTGGAGAAGCGCTACAGCAGCGAGGAG
>JAJZDO010000549.1 GCA_021805955.1 Acidobacteriota bacterium | reverse complement strand
CCGGTCCGTGCAGACAGGCGTTGTCCGACGCAGGCGTGAGGCCGGAGCAGATCGACGAGGTCGTGCTGGTGGGTGGTTCGACACGCATTCCGGCGGTGCGACGGCTGGTGGACGAGATTTTTCAGTTGAACGCGCGCGGACGTCGGCCCCACACGGAGCTGAATCCCGACGAAGTGGTGGCAGTGGGTGCGGCAGTACAGGCGAGTATTCTGGCCGGCAACTCTGCTGCGACGGATCAGTTGCTGCTCCTCGACGTAACTCCGCTTTCGCTGGGGATTGAGGCGCTGGGCGGTGTGGTGGCGCGCGTGTTGCAGCGCAACTCCACCATTCCGGCCTCGGCGACCGAGCACTTTACCACCGGCGTCGAAGGACAGACCAACGTTGCAATTCATGTGCTGCAGGGCGAGCGCGAACTGGCGAAGGACTGCCGTTCGCTGGCGCGCTTTGATCTGAAGGGTATTCCGCCGATGCCCGCGGGATTGCCGCGCATCGAGGTGAAGTTCCTCATCGACGCCAACGGAATTCTGCAGGTTTCCGCGCGCGAGCAGCGCTCCGGAACCGAGGCGCAGATCGAAGTGAAGCCTACCTACGGATTGACCGACGAACAGGTGGAGGCGATGATCCTGGACTCGTTCGATCATGCCGAGTCTGACTTTGCCGAGCGGCAGTTGATCGAGGCACGTCTGGAGGCGGATACCATTCTGAGCGCGGTGGCCAAAGCTCCGGAGAATGGAGCCTGGCAGCGACTGACAGACGCCGAGCGGGCTGCAATCTTTGCTGCGCGTGATCGGCTTATCGCCGTGCAGCCTGGCAGCGATCTGAAGGCGATTCGCGAAGCCACCACGGCACTCGATCAGGCGACGCGGCGCTTCGCAGAGCTGATGATGGATCAGGCCGTCTCGCAGGCCATGCGCGGGAAAACTATGGAAGCCGCCAACCGCACGCTGAACGTCGATCAGGCGGAGATTCACGCGCCTCATCCGTTTGCGCAGGCTGAAATTGAAGAGAACGCCGCAGTTGGCAGCGGAGAGACGAGGGAAGGCAATGAGTGAAGCGATGAATGGAGCAAATATCCCTGCGGACAAGCTGGTTCGCGTCACCTTCCAGCCAGAGGGAAGGACGGTTGAGTTCGAGTTCGGCACGATGCCCTACGACCATCACGGCAGGCCGATGTCGTTTCTCGATGTGGCGGAAAACTTCGGCGTTTTCCTGGATCATGCCTGCGGCGGTTCGTGCGCCTGCACCACCTGCCACCTCTGGGTGAAGGAAGGCGCTGCAGGAATCAGCGATGCCGACGACGATGAGTTGGATCGGCTCGACATGGCCGCCGATCAGCAGTTGAACAGCCGCCTGGGCTGCCAGGCCGTAATTACAAAGCCTGGAAACTACGTGGTGGAGATTCCCAAGTGGAATCGCAATTATGTCTCCGAAGGTAAGCCGCTGACGCTGGCCGAAAATAAGTGAGGGGGATCGAATGCCGCGCGAAATCTACTGGACGGATGCCGAAGAGATCGGAATTCAATTGCAGGAGAAGTATCCGGAGTTGGATCCGCTGACCGTGCGATTCACTGACCTGCATCGCTACGTGATCGAGTTGCCGGGCTTTGCCGACGATCCGGCAAATTCGAACGAATCTCGTCTGGAGGCGATCCAGATGGCCTGGTATGAAGAGTTTCAGGACGCCTGAATCAATCCTCCCAATACCGGCTGGATCGACGCCGCTCGCTCCATCCAAAGGCGTTCCGACGCAGCTCAATCGCCTCCTGCTCGCCCGGAATCAGATACACCACGACAACATCGAAGCGCGTGCGCGTCGGCCGCACCTCGCGCGGCAGCGATCGGAGGTACAGTCGGGCCATCTTGCGCAGCATCCTGCGCTTGCCCTGGTCCACGGCTAGCTGCGCTGGGACCATGCCGCGGCTGGTCCTCGTCTTCACTTCAATGAAGCTGAGCGTGCTTCCGTCCAGAGCTATCAGGTCAAGGTCGCCATGCTCAGGCGACCTGCGCCAGCGACGGGCCAGAACCATCCAACCCTGCCTCTGCAGATGCCAGTAGACAATCTCTTCACCGCGCTCGCCAACGATCAGGTGCTGCGGTCTGGCTGTCGACTTCACGAATCGTCGACCGAGCCATTCCAATGTGATGCCCGTGCGATAAAGGACGCTGAGCCAGATGCCATTCCGCCAGCGCGTGAACGCCGTGGATGGCGCTGGATTCAACCAGGTACGGGCCAGTCGCTGCCGACCAAGCGGAGTGTTCATGCCATGCTCCGCGCACAGATCCGAGTCGTCACGTCGTCCGCTGCAGCGGGGCAGCCCCGATATAGGCTGCACATATCCGCTCGCAGCAACAGCCTGGCCAGCGGGGCAGCATGGGAATGCAATTCGCAGTGCATGATGGGATCGTTCCACATTTATCAGCGAGTGGCAACACTTCCCGGCTCGGGCACGATTCCGAACGCAAGCCTCTTGCAATTTCAAACTGACCCACCACCGGCAAGACGCAGACTATGACAGGCTCACGCTGTAAGTTGTTAGCACTCTAGCCTTAATACTGTTCACTTAAGAAGATTTATGGCATTCTGTATGAGTCAAGGACAGGAGGCCACAGGTGGCGCGTACGGTTGCGGAACTCCCTCCGGGTGCCAGGATCACGGACTACATCAGTCTTGGCGTGATCACCAAGACGTTTCCTGTCTCCACCATCGGGCCGGTGCTTTCAAACACCGGCAAGTCAAGTGTTCGCCAGCGCGACCTGCCGGCGCAGGTGGTTGTCTACTACGTAATCGCCCTTGCGCTTTACATGCAGTCGTCCTATCGGGAGGTATTGCGCTGTTTGCTGGAAGCAGTGCAGTGGCTGCGTGATCCATCGCTTGGTGTTCGGGTTGCGGGCAAGTCGGGCATCTCTCAGGCGCGCAGGCGGCTTGGCTGGGAGCCTCTGCGGCAGTTGCACGATGAGTTGGTCAAGCCCGTGGCCGTGCGCAGCACGCGGGGCGCGTGGTATCGGAGTTGGCGGTTGGTGAGTCTGGATGGCAGCACCTTGGATGTGGCCGATGAGAAGGCTAACGAAGATGCTTTCGCTCGCCCCGTGGCCAGCCGCGGCGCCAGCGCATATCCGCAGATCCGTTTCGTATCCCTGGTGGAGAACGGTACACACGTGCTGTTCGGTAGCCAGATGGCGGGTTACCGGACAGGCGAAATCTCGTTGGCCAAGGCGGTGCTCCCGCGCCTGAGAAAAGGCATGCTGTGCCTGGCTGACCGAAACTTCTTTGGCTTCGAATTATGGCAACTGGCACAGGGAACAGGCGCGGACCTGCTGTGGCGGATGAAAAAGAACATGCGCATGGCCTGTGAGAAACGCCTGCCCGATGGCTCCTATTTGAGCCATGTGTATCCGTCGGAGCGAGACTGGCGACACAAAACCAATGGGATCGTGTTGCGGGTGATCGATTACCGTCTGGAAGGAATCGAGGGTTCCGAGCCGATGTATCGGTTGGCAACCACCATCCTCGATCCTGACAAAGCTCCTGCCCAGGAATTGGCAGCCCTCTATCATGAGCGCTGGGAGATCGAAACTGCGTTCGACGAACTCAAGACCCATCTGCGCGGCGCTAGGATTGTGCTACGCAGCAAGACCCCCGATCTGGTGCGTCAGGAGTTCTACGGGCTCTTGATGGCTCACTTTGCTATCCGCGGCCTGATGCATGAGGCCGCTCTCAAGGCCGACGAAGACCCCGACCGGCTCTCGTTCCTCCACACGGTGCGCGTTATCCGTCGCAAAATGGCTGTTTATGGCGCTATTCCCCCCTGCGAAGAGGAGAACGTTTCATAACCGGGTCCTTGACGAAACTCTTCAGGAACGTGTCGTCTCCAGCCGCAACCGCCGCAATTTCCGAGGTGTCAAACGCAAGATGAGCCAATTCCCGCTCCGGCCGCGACACAGCAAACCTCTGCCTCCGATGAACATCGAAAAAGCTATCCGGATACTTAAGTGAACAGTATCAGGGTTAATTCACCTGGCATGGTTGCGAACCGCCGACGTTCAGGCTTCGACTCCGGCCTGCGCGCGTCCATCACCACCACCATCAGGACCTTCTTGTGTACGTCTATTCCTGCAATCTTGTCGGCCATAGTTACCTCCTGGCGGGGAAGCGGCAGGAAGCGCGCGCAAAGACATCACACACCGTTACGTGCTACCAACCATCCCTGCGGGACGGATGGCGCGACACAGATTGGTTCAAACACGCATCCCAGACCAAACTCTGTCACGGCTTCGACTGATCCAGAGTATTTCCGGCCTTCGCCGTCCCACGCCAATCCGATCGTAAAGGCCGCCGGTTCGAAACAATTTTCATCCCCATGGGTGAGCCGCAGGCCCATGCGTAACTCTGTCATGAGAAAGGCCGCCTCCTCGAGGCAAAAACTACGTCTCGATAACGCAGTTATGCCACAGAAAATACAGCCTTTCCAGCTATATTTTGCCCGCAGACTCTACCCCTTTAACAGGTAGCGCGTGAGATATGCAGGATAGGTAGTATGGAGTGACCCACTTTGATACCGCTGAAGCCTACGGGCCATTTGCGAACGAAGAACTTGTTGGTGAAGCGCTTCCACCGATCCGCGACACAATTGGAGTGCCCCTTCCGCGTCTTAAATTGAGCCGTGATTCTGCATGTCGGCCTCCAGCGTTTACTTGATTTCGATGACAGCGAGTCCATTGACAGGCAGATCCAGGGTGAAACTGCTGTTTTTTAATCTGGCGCGTTCAGGTGGACCCATTTCGGACGCCTTACGCATCTCCTGTATCTGAGCCGGCGTGGGGTAACGGGGACTGCCCATCTTTTGGTATGCGACCAGGACGTCTCCATGGGTAGCGTCCAGGCGATGGATCGATACATGAGCATGAGGCTTGACATGGGAGAAGGTCAGATGCACTTCTTGATTGTTGCCGTGCGAACCAGGATCGACCAGGTTCCACACCGCCAGCACCAGCGTGCCGTCCTTGCACCGCGTGACCAGCACATTCTGTGCTGGATCGCTGATTCTCACGTCGCCGAGCAGGTGCATCAATGCGAAAGCATTGTAGGAAGGCTTGGGAATCCCTCCCACAGCGAGCAGGCCGAAGCCGCCATGGAAGGGTGTCTTGGCTACTCCCTGCTCCTCGAACACATCGGAAAAGGTCCAGTACGACATCATGTTCGCCAGGCCGTCGCACTGCCGAATGGTATCGGCGAGCCAAGGGCCCATGTAAAGGGAATCCCGGCTATGGAGAGACTTAAACCCCGCACCGAACTCGCTGACGATCAGCGGCATGTTGGGGCGGGCCGAGGCCGCGATTTCATCATGCATCTTCCGTGTGCCCCGGCAGACCATCTGGTCGCGTGAAATCTGTTCGTTGTCATGAAAGACCTTGCTGACCTTCTCATCTCCGTAGATGTGGCTGGAAACGAAGTCGAGCGGCACATTGTTTTTCACAGCGTGGTCAATCAATGCTCCCACCCAGGCGGCCTGCGCTGTGGACGGCCCACCGACTCGCAGCCTGGGATTGACGGCTTTGATGGCCCTCGCCGTGTGGTCGTAAAGCTGGAAGTACGTTTCCTGGGCCGGCCTTCCTTTCCAGAAGTCGATGTTCGGCTCATTCCATACTTCGAAATACCACTGCGCGACCTCCTCGATCCCGTAACGGTCCACCAAGTGACGGACAAACTGCGTGATCAGATCGTCCCACTTGGCATAATCTTTCGGCGGGGACACGATCGGGTGATACCAGAAGGGATGGTAATCCATCTGTGCCGCCATCTGTTTTGGCATAAAACTAATTTCTACATAAGGGCGTACTCCATTCTGGAGCAATCCATCGTAAATCTGGTCTACGTACGTGAAGTTGTAGATCGGCATGCCCTGCGCATTTTCGCCGTACACCCCGACTTCGTCGTCCAGAATGCCGTGGAAGCGCACATATTGGAAATCCGCTACTTTTTTGACATCCCGTATGTCCTGCCGGTAGCTTTCGCGCAGGCTTAAAATGGCTCTTCCTGAGCCAAACATCTGTTCCCAGAAGTGCGGAAGCGGAGTGCTTTGGGCGGAGGCGTCGACCGTAATATTCTCCGGCGCTGTTTGTGCAGGCAGCAAACCTGGCATCAGAAGGGATGCGCAGACCGCAAGCCGCATCACAGATTTCAATAATTCCATAGCTTCCTCCAAAAAATCAGTTCGGGCTCCAGTCGCGTCAACTTAAGTGCGTATCGAGACTATATAACCGGAGATGGAACAACCGTCAACACATAAAAGAATTTCCTCTCAAACATTCGCAGCACGCTGACCAAGTGGCAGATTGCGCCGGGGTGATGAGCCAACTTTCAGATGGGGCAACCAGCACAGATTCCAAACAGCAAGTACAGGCTGCGCTCTCATGCAGACAGACCGTTGGCCGACTGAATCCCGAATTTATTTTTAATATGTTGCATTAAGCGCCAAAATTATTGCTTGACAGAAATCCGCTGTTTGAATACAGTTTCGTACTGAATGAAAAATACTAAAAGATCATACGCAACGCTGAATATTATACGAAAATCTGTGTTCAGTTCTTGAGGATAGAAATGCTTCATTGCAGTGTAGGCTGTAAATGCAGATCGTCCTGATTCTGTACTACAACGCGCGATAGTTGCCGTCACGGACAATTCAGGAGATGGATAGGAGAGTGGTGATTGCCGCAAAGCGCGTCTGCTCCAGAACTGCAGGAAAAGAGGATGAAACGATATCTGGAAGTGAACCTGCATCGGATGCAGTTGACCGCAGGAACGTAGCTGGAAAACCGACGAACGCATCTGCAGCGTGGCTGATGAAGGAGCGGAAGCTGTTTGCCGCCCGATTGCGGAAGGAAAATGAGATCGCCGTTTCGCGCTCGTTCCTAGGAGTCATCTATTGCACCCTCAAAAACAACCGGGTCTTCGAGGATTTTCCTAATTTTGTACTGACGTCCTGAATGCAGCCCACAACTACAGCATGAGCAGATAACTATTCATGGGGGTTCATAACTTATGTTATTCGCAAAGATTCGACGAATATCGCGGAGGGCGTGCGGCGTTCCTACTCGTATCGGGAGAGTCTGGCTGCTTGCGTTCGTGCCATCGCAGCTGATCCTTCCATGTGGCGCTCTCGCCCAGAACCCTTCTGCGGTTCCGGAAGGAATTCACAAAATCAAGCATGTGATCATCATCATGCAGGAAAACCGTTCGTTCGACAGTTACTTCGGCACTTTCCCGGGAGCGGATGGATTGCCGACGAAGGATGGAGCCTTCACTGTCTGCAACCCCGATATAAGAACGGGGCAGTGCATGAGTCCGTATCACGATACCAATGATGAAAATGGAGGGGGTTCTCATGGCGCGGCTGCAAGCCTCCAGGACATTGATAACGGGAAGATGGATGGCTTTGTCATCCAGGCTGAAACCGTCGCGAGAGGCTGTTCCAACGTGGTCAATAACGCATGTGCAAAATCGGCAAATGCGGATGTGATGGGATATCACGATGGTCGCGACATTCCCAATTATTGGGCCTATGCACATACCTATGTACTCCAGGATCATATGTTCGAGCCCGATGCCTCCTGGAGTCTACCTGCGCATCTCTACGAAGTGTCGGCTTGGTCGGCGTATTGTACCAAGCATGACGATCCAAAGAGCTGCAAGAACGAGCTGGCAAACCCGGCAAAACCACCTGACATGCATGGTCCCGGGAAACCACCCAATCCCAAGCCAATTTACGCATGGACAGATGTGACTTATCTGCTGCACGCACACCATGTGAGCTGGGGCTACTATGTGATGAAGGGTACTGAACCCGGCTGCATGGATGACTCTGCACTCGATTGCCCTCCCGTTCAACAGGCCGCCAGAACTGCGGGGTGGTGGAATCCGCTGCCATACTTTGACACGGTAAAAGACGATGGAGAGCTTTCGCGCGTTCAGTCATTAGATAATTTCTATAAGCAGGCCCACGATGGCACCTTGCCCTCCGTATCGTGGATTGCTCCTTCCAAAAACGTGAGCGAACATCCACCTCATCTGGTGAGTGCAGGGCAGAGCTGGGTGACCGGCCTGATCAACGCCGTGATGCAGGGGCCAGACTGGAAGGACTGCGCCATCTTTCTGGTTTGGGATGACTGGGGAGGATTTTACGATCATGAACCGCCCCCGGTGGTGGATGAAA
>JAJZDO010001097.1 GCA_021805955.1 Acidobacteriota bacterium | reverse complement strand
CAACTATCGGCTGAATGGCTGCTCGCTTTTTGTCACGCTGGAGCCGTGCTCAATGTGCGCCGGTGCGCTGGTGCATGCGCGTGTGGATCGCGTGGTTTACGCGACAGCAGATCCAAAGGCAGGTGCGGCAGGTTCTGTGCTGACCGTGATCAACCATCCACGGCTGAACCACCAGATGCAGCTTGACTCCGGCTTGCTGGCGGAGGAATCAAGCGAGTTGCTGAAGGCGTTTTTCCGCGAGCGACGCTGATGTGGCGGATGCCTGCGCTGCTGCTGCGCACCGTTCCCGGCAGGGGTCAGTGTTCAGGCAGTGTGCGCAGCAGAGCGATGCCTGCGCGGTAGTCCATGGCCGACGGAACCGGCGCAAACTCGGTCAGCTCCAGTTGCGTGTCCAACTGGATTTCACGGAAGAGGACGCGCGCATTCATCTTCAAAACCATGCGGGTGATGCGCCATTGGCCGCCGGTGACGCGGTGCTGTTCAATGAGCAAGGTACCACCTTGATCGAGTTTGGCAAAGAGGCCCAGGCCGTAATCCACATCGCGCATGCGAGAGCACTGGAGCCGAACCACGCGCTGCGCAGCCACGTTGATCCAAAGCTCGCCGGCCATGCCTTTGAGCACCTGCGTCTCCAGATCGAAGGGATTGAAGGAAGGATTAGGCTGGAAGGTGAGGCGATAGACAGCGCCCTCCGGAGTGGTAAGAATGCCCGCGTAGCGATAGATAAACGCTTCAGGCAGCGCGTGAATGATCTTGCGCAACCGTTCCGTGTCTACTGCTTCACGCTGTTCACGATGCCGTTGCAGACTCGGATCGGCAAGCAGCGTCTGAATTCGGCTTGTCTCCAACTGGCTACGCTCCGCGGTCAGTGGCTGGTCATTCCAGGCGATCAGGTGGGCAACATCGCCGTCGCGCGTCTCCACGATCCACTTGGTCGTGGTCAGGCGCGGGCTGCTTTTGCGCAGGCGATAACGCATCCAGACGTTGGTGGGATGCAGCGCAGCATCTTCCGTTTTCAATACGGTACGAACGAGCTTCTGGGCTGTGGCTTGACTGAGCGCGGTCGGTTGCCCCTGTGCGGCAACGACTACATGCGTCGGTAGAATCATGCAGAAAAGCATGATCGGTGCCGGGAGACGTCGAAGTCGAAAAAGTTTGAGCACGATGCAATCGAAGGGATGCATTCCGATCTATGAAAGATACCTGTGCTCATTGGACGCGGAACATCGGTTGTTGGTGCAAAGATTTTCGGATGCCGCGATGACATCTTCCAGGCACAGAAGAAAAAGCAATTCTGGAACGAAAAATTCAGTCGGAATACGATTTGCTACGGCGCGTTTTTTGTTTTCGTATCGTCGGGTTGTTATAGTGCGGGCAGGGCCTCGGACTGGTCCTGACGAAGGATGAACTTATGGCGGCAGAAAATGCAGCGGCACGGATCGGCAAATCGGTAATGATTCGCGGGGAAGTGAAGGGAAGTGAAGAACTGTTTGTGGATGGTCAGGTAGAAGGCACGATCAGCCTCAGCGAGTGTCGTCTGACGATTGGTCCCAATGCCGTGCTTACGGCGGATCTGGCGGCGCGCGATGTGCTGGTGATGGGCAACGTGCAAGGCAATATCGTGGCTACCGGACGTGTAGAGCTTCGCGCCGGATCCCAGGTGAACGGGGACATTCGTGCTTCGCGCCTTGCAATCGAGGACAATGCCGTTTTTCGTGGCAAGGTGGACCTGACGCAGGCAGCGACAAAGACGACAGAGTCGGTGAAAGCTGCTGAAAATCTTCCGTTGCTCCCCGCCGATCCACAATAATGCGGATGCGCATCTTTGCGCTTGAGAAGCAGCAAACAGAGCAAGAGAGAGTGTGTGAATGCTGACGCGGTTCTTTGATCGTAGTCCGGACAATGAAAATCCAGAGGCAATGGGTCGGCGGATTCCACGTCATTCGGGTGGATGGGATGCCATTCGCAAACACCTGAGCGCCACCTCTGGACTGCGCATCCTGGACGTGGGCATGACCTCGGCGACCAATATCAACTTACTGACAGAGATGGGTCACAGCGTCTACATGGCTGATCTGCTGGAGGATGCGTGGTCACAGGAGTGGCGCGCAGAACCTGACGGCGAGGGGAATCGCGCCTGGCGCACGGAGGAGTTTATCGCTGCCAATCTAAACTTTTCTGGTCGTACTTTTGATGTGGTGCTCCTGTGGCTGACTCTTGATTATCTGCCCGAAGAACTGCTTGTGCCCGTCGTGCACGCTCTGCATGAAGTGATGGCGCATGGCGGTCAGTTATTGGCGTTTTTCAATACGAAATTGAATCCTGAACAAGCTCCGTATTATCGGCTACATATCACCTCCACCGACAATATCGAGTTACAACTGACCCAGTCCTTCCGACAGCAGAGGGCGCTCACCAATCGCAACATTGAACGCCTTTTTGCGGATTGGAAAGGACTGAAGCAGTTTCTCGCAAAGGACGGAGTTTCAGAATCGATTATTCAGCGTTGAGCAAAATGCAGTACAGAATTTTCATCGCATCCACGTGATAAGCATCTTCCAGTCGTGCGGAATCATCAAAACGGAGGAATACCAAACGAAATCAGGAGATATTGAACGATGAGCGTACTGAAGGGAACGAAAGTTACCTGGCTGGGGCATGCAACCGTGCTGGTGGAAATTGCCGATGGCATGAACCTGTTGATCGATCCATTTATGGAGCACAATCCGAGTTATCCGAAAGATTTTACTCTTCCGGCGAGGATTGATTATGTTTTGTTGACGCATGGTCACATGGATCACATCGCAGATGCGGTGCCAGTGGCACAGAAGCATGGCGCTACGATTGTTGGCATCTATGAACTGACCAGTTACCTGACCACAAAGGGTGCGGAAAAGACGATTGGCATGAACCTGGGCGGAACAGTGTCACTGCCCGGCGTCGATGTGACAATGGTGGAGGCGAAACACACGTCGAGCATGCAGGAAGGCAATCAGATCGTCTATCTGGGGATTGCGGCTGGGCTTGTGCTGACGATTCAGGATGGTCCAGTGCTCTATCACGCGGGCGATACCAGCGTCTTCAGCGATATGAAGCTGATTCGCGAACTGTACGCGCCGGAGTTTGTGATGCTTCCCATCGGTGGCCACTTTACGATGGGGCCAAAGGAGGCAGCGCTTGCAGCAGAGTATCTCGCGCCCCAAATGATTTTACCGATTCACTGGGGCACGTTTCCGCCGCTCAAGGGAACTCCAGAGCAGCTTGCCGCGCTGTTGCCCGATGGAAACATCGTCGCTCGCGTGAAGCCGGGGCAGGCGATATAGAAAATGAAAGCGGGGAAGCAATGGAGTCTTGCTTCCCCGCCGTTTTTGTTACTTGGATGTGCTTTTTTTCTGCCGTTCCCAGCGTTTCTTGACCGCCTCGGCAATGCGTTTTCGGCCTTCGGGAGAGATATTCCTCTTCCGTTTTCCAGCGGATGCGGATGCAGCCGGAGCGGCTGCGGCTGCTGGGCGTCCAATACGCTTCTTGAGGGTCACGCCTCCGGTCAAAAGAGCCTTTGCCTGTTCAAGGCGGGCAATCTCCTGATCAATCTCTGCCACTATCTTTGCTAAATTCATCTTTCCTCTGCATTCTGCGATCAACTTCTTCGCCTGAATAGATGAAGTCAGCGAAGATACTTTGACCCTAAGTGGAATTTTATACTTCTAGGATAAATCATATCTGAAATTCAATCAATAAATCCAGAGCGCTTGCGAGAGAAAGAAATGATTGTCTTCTGGAACTCCCAACATGCTGAGAGCGTGTTTATATCTACCTCGGTGGCTTCGTCGCGGCTCGTCAGCCCCGCTTGGATCGCGGGTCTGATACGGGCCGCTTCAGGCTTTCGTTGATGGATGAATACGCTCTGAGTGGTGGACTTGGATGGTATCGAAGTAAGAGTCGCCTGTTAACTCTTTTCCGATTCGCCCGTTGCAGGAGCTGGCGTAATTGCCAACTCGGGTTTGGTCATACGCACGGCCGGGGAGTGTTCGCGTGATTTGAAGTTTTGAATGTCGCGTATCACCTCTTGGCTGTCTCTGGCATATTGGCTGGCCAACCGCGTGAGAGCGTAAGTAATGATTTCGCTGTGATGCAAGTCGTGCATCGTAGGATCGCGCCGCAGATTGAGCCAGAGTCGATGCACAAGGTGGACATCATCGGGCAGCAGATTGGGTGCATGCGGGCCGAGATGGAAGACGCGCGCATCGCCGTTGGCGCTGATCACATAGAACGTCATCTGACTTTTTGGTTCCGGTAAAGCTTCCCAAGCCTGGCCAATGTAGTAGGCCTGCTGCTCGGGCGACATCTTGGTGGAGAGGCCGGAGACGACAGCATCCACCTCCAGAGCGTGCGCGGTTTGCACCAGCGCCGCAAAGATGTCTCCTGCGGGCACGACGACCAACGAGACCGTTTTGCCGAAGCTTTCCGCGACAGAGATTGCTTTGGTGAAGACCATCTGCTCATGTTCGGAAAAGATGGTGTCTTCCGGTCCCAGATACTCAGGTCCACCTGCGCCCATAATGCGCGCGGTCAGCACGACGATATCCTGCTCCTCGGTGCTGGTGTGGGAGAGCGCCCACTTCAACGCAAAGGGATTGGCCGCGTCGCGCATGGTCACCATGACGCCACCGGGCCGAATACCGAGCGATTCACGGCTGATGCGCTCTTCCCGGTCAAGCTGAAAGTGCTCCTTCATCTGTTCCGCGGCGGCAGCGTGGCGGCGATGATTTTGTTTTTCAGCGATGGAAAAGATGATGAAGAGAATGAGTGAGAAGATAATGCCGCTGATGGTGGCTACGCGCTTCGTCGCCAGGTTGACGATTGCAATCGAGATCAGCACCATCGTG
Organism: Acidobacteriota bacterium; assembly: GCA_021805955.1. The sequence goes on along the minus strand of JAJZDO010001097.1, from coordinate 3,328 downwards.
ACCGAAGCCAGGCCTAGCGGTATTTCCAATGATCCGATGCGTAGATTGCCGGGTACCTTCCAATCGCGCTGTCCTTTAAACTTCCATCGCAGCACCAGCATTGCGATGCCCATGAAGGCGAACGACCAGATGACGCCGAATGCGTACGCCTCGCCCAGCATATCTACATCACCATGCGTAATGATGATGGTGAATATCTGGAGAATGAAGACCATGTTGATGATGCGATAGCTGGTGCCGAATTTCTTGTGCGGTTGCCGGAACCAGTCCGTGAGCACGCCGTCCTCCGCCATGCGCATCAGCACGCCGGTCGAGCCGACGAAGGATGTATTGATTGCGCCCGAGAGGATCAAAAAACCGACAATGACAACAAAGATGCGCAGTGCGATCTTGAGCGTCGTCGGTCCCGTCATATACATTGCCAGTCCGGCGATGAGGTTGTTCTGGTAGATCGAGACTCGGACTGCATCGGGGATCAGCATGGAAGCCAGAAATGTTGCTCCGCCGGTGAAAACCAGACTATAGACCGCGATTACAAGCGCGGCACGCTTCAGGTTTTTCAACTTTGGATATTCGATTTCACGATTGACCTGCGCCAGAGACTCTTCGCCGCTCATCGCCAGGACGGAATGCCCGAAAGCCATGAGGATTCCAAACAGGCCAAAGAGATGGACAAATTTTGTTCCTTTGAAGAAGCCCAGTGCGTAGTCACTGAACTGCATGTTCGAGGTCGATGGAAATGGTGGCAGCTTGGCATGCTGAACGATGGCGGAATAGATGCCCCAGGCAAGGATGACAACGACCATGACGGTCGTGATCTTCATAACTTTGAGAGCCTTGTCGCTCGATTCCTCAATGCCCTTGATGTTTTCCCACCAGTAATAGACGGTCACAATTGCGGCGAAGAATGCGGAAGTCTCATTGATGGGAAAGTGAAAATTCGCCTGACCGTTTGCGCTCATCATGGCGGATGGCAGCCAGCCATGGACCGCAAAGACGCCGATCAGTTCATTCATCAGGCCAACGATATATTGTCCGGCGGAGACGCCAGAGATGGGGCCTGTAAGGATGTAGTCGAACATGAGCGCCGAGACGCTGAGCTTGGCAAAGGTTCCGCCAAGTGCTTCCTTCACAATGCGGTAGACGCCGCCGCGCGTGAACATCGTGCAGCTTTCCACATAGACCGAGCGCACGGCAAAGGAGAAGAGCATGATGCCCAGGATGAACCAGGGAGCCGAGCGTCCGATGGCCCCTTCCGCGATTCCGCCCGCATAGAAAGCAGAAGATGCCAGATCGTTGAGAACGATGGCTGCGGCTCGCCAGAAAGAGATGAAGGTGAGCATGACCGAGGAAGCGACGACAAGTCGAACTCGATCCGAAACGGGGGCGTGAGTGGTTTTTGAAGTTCCCATAAAGAGGCTGATTGCAGCCAGACCGCCAAACTTGTTGTTGCGATTTATGCTGCTTTTTCGTTGCGTTGCAGGCTGGAAACTGCACGTCCAGCGCTGAGTGTAGAGCGAATGGATGCTGCCGTCAATCACAAAGAAAGCGTGTCCGATATCGGATCACATCGACGTTGCTGTGTGGATGTTAAGAGGTAGCCGGTGTTGCTGGTGGAACGGATGTGACCGTAGGCTGCCCCGAAGGTGGCTCATCTTTTGCGAAAAGTTCCATGGTGTCTTCTACAAAACTGTAGATGACAACGATGGAGGAACCTGCCAGTCCGAGGAAGAAGATGGCATCAAGTACATGCATGAGGGCTAGAACGAATTGCATGCATCCATTCTAGCGCCGCAGCGTAAAAAAGCGATCATTCTTTCCGGGTTTCCGCTGCGGAAATTCAAATTGGGTGTCGAAAGCTCTGCTAGACTCATGCCCATGCGTGGAATGATTGTGCGGATGTTGACTGGTGCGCTGGGCACTGCAATTCTGTTGAATCTGCCGTTTCCCATAGCGGGTCCAGTTCCATTCTGGCGCGCGTCTTTTGCATGGGTTGCCCTCGTCCCGCTGCTGCTGTGTCTGGAGTGGTTGATTCGCTCGGCGGACCGTGCGCGTCGCTGGCCGTTTTGGGCTTTTGGCGCGGGATGGCTGTGCGGTGCGGTCTGGTTTGGGTGGAACTGCTCCTGGGTTTACCAGACGATGCATCTCTATGGCGGCATGGGAGTGGGGCTGGCGGCATTTTCCCTGGTGCTTTTCAGCCTTTTTCTCGGCTTCTGGTTCGGGGTGTTTGCACTGGCGTTTGGGCTGGCGGGCAGGGCGCTGCAAAGGCGTGGCTTCGCTTCGTCGGCGGTCTTTGGCGTGGCGCCGATTCTGTGGCTTGGCATGGAGTTTGCCATTGCGCGTGTCCCCAGCTTTCCCTGGGATGAACTTGGCTACACGCAGGTGGACAACGGCTTGCTGACGCGGCTGGCGCCGTGGACCGGCGTGATGGGCATCAGTCTGCTGCTGGCGGCGGCGAATGCGTTGCTGGCCGCTGGATGCGCTGCATCCAGCCGTCGGCAGCGAAAGATATACATCGGCACATGGGTGGGATTGGTTGTGGTGGGAATGAGTGGTTTTCTGGTTCGTCCTTCCGCGCCCGCGCCTGTGGCAACTGCGATGCTGGTGCAGCCCAATCTGAATGTGGTGACCGATGACGTGTGGGTGGGCGCGCAATGGGAGCAGCACCTGGCGCAGTTTGCTCAGCTTGCGCAGGCGGTTTGCAATCAGCCATATTACGCCGGTTTGTCGCAGAACAGCGCGCTGCAGCAAACGCAGTGCGGCGGCGCGGAAGCGCAGCCTGACCTGATCGCATGGCCGGAGTCGCCGGCGCCGTTTCGAGAGCGAGATCCGCGTTTTCGCCAGGCCATGGCAGAGATTGCTCAACACGAGCACACGCCGATGATGATTGGCGATGCGGGGATGGACATGTCGCCGGGCGCCAATGGCGCGTTAGCCTACCGCATCTATAACTCGGCGTCGGTGATTGCGGCCAACGGCGCGTTTGTGGGGCGGTATGACAAGATGCATCTGGTGCCTTTTGGCGAGTATGTGCCGGCGCGTCAGTTGCTCTTCTTTGCACATCAAATCACACAGCAGCTCACCGATCTCGATCGCGGCACGGAGCGAAGCGTCTTTCGACTGGTCAGCCCCAATGGATCAGCGCATCGTTACGGAATATTTCTCTGCTATGAGTCGATCTTTGGCGATGAGGTGCGTCAGTTTGTCGAACTCGGCGCGGAGGCGTTGGTCAACCTGAGCGACGATGGCTGGTATGGCGACACAAGCGCGCCCTGGCAACATCTGGCCATGACGCGGATGCGGGCGATTGAAACGACCGCTGGTTGTT
>JAJZDO010000741.1 GCA_021805955.1 Acidobacteriota bacterium | reverse complement strand
CGGCATGAGTGCTATCCGGGAACCAATGAAGAGGAGATTATTGCAGGTCTTTCGATAGGTCTTCCTGGAGCAGCCATCGCCTCAACCAGCCAGATGCTGCGCTCGCCAGAAGCGATTGAGGCCATGGTGACGAAGGTTCTGGGGGATGACCCGGTTTTCGGGATTATGAATTCGATTAGGATCGAAGACTTCTTTGACCCGAAAAAGATAAACGACACTCGAAAATCTCTCGAGAATCAATCAGGTCCTTCCATCTGTGTCGGCGTCGGTGCGACCCTGATCTTTCCGGAGCCGGATCTGTTGCTCTACGCCGACCTGGCCCGTTGGGAGATCCAGCAACGTCAGCGAAGGAACGAGCTCGGCAATCTGGGTGCGGCGAATCGTAATGAGCGGCCATCGCTGAAATACAAGCGTGCATTTTTTGTTGATTGGCGTGCCGCAGACAGGCTGAAGGTTCGCCTCCTGCCGAAGGCCGATCTTGTTCTGGATACCAATTCGCCGGGACATCCCAAGGCAATCTCCGGTGAAGTCTTTCGGCGCAGCCTGCACGCCATTACCAGGCGCCCATTTCGTGTGGTCCCGTTCTTTGATCCGGGCCCGTGGGGCGGCCATTGGATGGAGCAGGTCTGCAATCTGCCTGCCGACGGATCGCCAAATCACGCATGGTGTTTCGACTGCGTACCCGAAGAGAACAGCCTGCTGCTTGGGTTTGGCGACAAGCAGATAGAAATTCCAGCATTGGATTTGGTGTTGATGTACCCGAAAGAGCTGCTCGGTGAGCATGTCGTCGACAATTATGGCGCCGAGTTTCCGATCCGGTTTGACTTTCTCGACACTATGGGTGGAGGAAATCTCTCTCTACAAGTTCACCCATTACAGGCATATATTCAAAAGCATTTCGGTATGCAATATACGCAGGACGAGAGCTATTATCTGCTCGATGCAGAACCCGACGCCTGTGTCTATCTGGGCCTCAAGGAAGATATCGATCGCACAGCCATGTTGCGCGATCTGCAGGCAGCGCAGGGTGGGTCGTCAGAATTCCATGCCGAAGCCTATGTGAACCGGTTTCCCGCCAGGAAGCACGACCACTTTTTGATCCCTGCAGGTACGGTTCATTGTTCCGGGAAGAACAGTATGGTGCTTGAGATTAGTGCCACACCGTATATCTTCACGTTCAAGCTGTGGGACTGGGGGCGGCTCGGACTCGACGGCCTGCCGCGTCCCATTCATCTGGCCCATGGTGCGGCAAACATCCAGTGGGAACGTACGGAAAAATGGGTCCGGGAAGCTCTCGTCAATCGAATTACGCCGTTGAAGTCTGGTGTGGATTGGCGAGAGGAACGAACAGGGCTGCACGAGTTTGAGTTTATTGAAACGCGTCGCCATTGGTTCACCGGTGTAGTCTCGCACGACACACAAGGGACTGTGCATGTTCTAAATCTTGTGGAGGGAGACGCTGTTATTGTTGAAAGCCCGGACAGGAAATTCCCACCTTACACAGTGCACTACGCGGAGACGTTCATCGTTCCAGCGGCAGTTGGAAAGTACACGATCCGCCCCAGTCAGTCTAAGCCGGAACACGAGTACGCCACGATCTTGGCCTATGTTCGCGGATAGGCCGCTGCTAACCTTCGGCATCGCCACACTAAACCGAAAAGCGGGCTGGTGGGTTGGGTTTGATGATGAAGGGCAAACATCAACACTATTCATGCGTTGTGAGAGTGTAGTGGCCCGGACCATGCAGAAGAATGACCGCCCGGGTGTTGTTCTCGGCAGTTGAGTTTTGCGTCGGATGAGAGTTGACCAGGACGTGCATCGTCGGCGTGGATATCGGCACAGATACTTCTGCTTGTACAGCAGGCGGCAGGTCAATATTGGTTATGTATCCATTCTGTCCACGATGAATGTCAACGCCTAGTAGTCCGTGCGGGGTCGGCTCGCTACCCTTTGCCCACTGAAGATCCATCAGATCGGGGCGTATGGAGACAGTTGCAAATCCTCCGGAGGTTGGCTCTATGCCAAGAACCTGCTCCATCAGCCAAGGCGTAACGCCGCTCGACCAACCGTGCGCAAGGCTCACAAAGAACCCGGAAGAGTTGTCTGCCTGTAGTGATTGATGGAAGCCGTACCCCTTATACCAGGCAGGATCATATCCCTCCCAGAAACTGGTCGCACCTTCATTGAGCATGCCGCCCCAATATTGACGGATCCAGTTCAGCGCTGCCTGCCGTTGACCCATGCGAGCCATCGCACTCACAACGTAATAGTTGTAATAAGGAGTAATAATGTAGGGGTTGTAGGTTATGTGGCCAACGTTAGAAAGGACCTGTTTCCAGATCGCAGGATATTGTTTCGGATTAGCCACTCCCGAAAGCACGGCATAGGCATTTGGCTGCCATCGATCTCCAAACGTACCGGCAGAGTTCAGCCAATTTTGCTGAGCCGCTGCTTTCAGCGCTTGCGCCTCAGCCTTCATTGCAGCCGCATGACTGTCATCATGTAACACATTGAGAAGATAGGCGCCATCCCGAAATGCAGCGTAGTACTCAAATTGCGTGGCCATCCGGGATTGTCTGGTATTCCCGCTTAACTCCGGCGACCAATCGACAAAGAGCCATGCGCCGCTTTTGTCAGCAAACAGGTGGCGTTCATCAAGGTCTTTCTGCAAGTACTGGAGCAATTCAATCAGCCGCTGGTGAACGCTTTGTAACTGTGCGAGAGATCCGGAATGGAGATAGTATTGCGTTTCACCCGTAACCCAGAATGCGGAATAACCGGGTATTCCGTTGACATGTGCGCTAACAGGAGCATCACCGATCAGACGGCTCATGGTATCTTCCATTAAAAAATGATCAAAAAACACATCGTCAATGGTGCGGCCACTCACGTCCAGGTCGCCCATCCATCGTCTGCGGTCACGTTTTGATGCGTCCCAGATATCGTCCTGCATGCATAGGTGGGCTGTATAGGCGCCTATGGCCCACATCTTATTCAAAGAAGTATCCGATGATTCGAAGCTGCCTTGATACTTTACCGGGTATGCAATCCCATCCAGCTTAATACTGGTAATCACTGTCGATCGGCCACTCGTAAAACGGATAATCGCATATCGAAATGCACTCTTAGGCCCGAAAGCAGTCCCATGCGGCGGAATATAGACTGGATCCACACCTAGATAGGGCTCCGAGAGGGCCTCTGGTTCGGATTCACCATATTGAACGGTTACGGCTGAAGGGCTGTCCGCAGCCGATTCAATCTCCAACCGGCCCGTTACCTCTCTTCCAAAATCGATCAGTATCTGGGGCGCATCATGAAAGGGAACTGTCTCTGCCGGCAGCGTAACTGTCAGAGAGCGTCCAGGCGTTCGGGTTACTACATCGTCCGCATTGTGAATTTCGCCGGCTCCTGCGTAAACGTGAGAGACCCTCATTGGTGCCAGCGAAAAATGTGCAAGGAATGAAGAGATTCCGTCATAACCTGGCCACGCATACATGCCGGCATCAGCATTCCCCTGGAAAAAGTTGATTGAGCTCTCAATGGCGCCGTGGTCCTGAGCTCGCTTCCAGGAAGAGTCGTCGAAGTCTGAGGAAGACCAGCCGTCTGGAACGGAACTTGACTGAGTGCGCCAGCTGGCGTCTGTCATAACAAGGGGCTTGCCTTGGACGCCGCGCGGTTCCGGCACCAGCATCGCCGCCAAAACTTCGCCGTGTGACTGCATCCAGTCCTCACTTTGATTTGTGGCGTCCGGCCCTCGAATCGCTTCGATAGCGAGAATATTTCGCCCCAATCTCAGGTAAGACGTAACATCGCATGGATAGACCCGGATGCCCATGGGAAAGTCGAGATTGAGCGAGTAATACCCGACAAGTTTTCCATTGAGATAAATCTTTGCTGACCGTGGCCCCGCGATATACAAAGTCGCGTGTTTGGCAACAGTATTCACGGTAAAAGTCCGGCGAAAATACTGCATCTGGAGAGATGGTTCCACTGGACCGGAATCCAGATGGGTCCAGATATAGTGTTCAGGTAATGGCTGGTGAACGGCGCTTTCGAGAGTTGAAGAAGTCATCGACCGTGCTGGGTCGAGCTGATGATCCGCGATTTGGGTCGCCCCAACCGCCGGGTCTCCCATGCCCGTCTGTGCAATCGCAGCTTGCGTCAAAATTGGCACTAGAAGGGCGATCGTCACCATTGCCCAATTGATCTTGAAACAGCGCTGCCAGCCTGCCAACGGGTGCAGGGGGCTGATCGAAAAACATCCGGAAGACTGCGAAAAATTCAAAAACAAGAGAGACGGCATCAAAGAGCAGAGGAATAATGGAATCGTTGCCATGAGAACCGTTATTTCACTCTTTGCACAATGCGTTGTCAACTGATGCGGCCGCAAGTGAGCTGCATCGAGACTTTTTCCGTAAGCCAGTTCTATTCACAACTTCTGTCCTGGCACGATGCGCTTTGCTGCGGATTTTCGGCTATGACGCAGCTATGCTGATAGGGATAGCGATGAGCAGGCAAACATCCGTCTTTCTAGGTGAGGTATTTTCGAATGAGCAGAGGCGTACAGGCTGAGCAAAACATCAGATTGATCTGGAGCATCCTCCTGTCGGCAATACTCCTTATGGCAGGCGCTGCAACGCTGGTGGCGCAAAGCGCCGGCAGCGTTCACATGCAACCCACTGTGAATGGAGTGCAAGTTTCGTCTGGTGCTTCTACCTTCACTGTGCAGCTGGTTGAAGACAATGTTGTCCGGATCGATGCGCGCCCGCACGGTACAGACTCTCCCCGCACATTAGTCCTTGATCCCAGCTACAGGCCGCCGTCGTTCGTACACATCTTGCAGGTTAAGGATGGATTTTTTCTTGCCAGCGCAAAGATCAGGGTGCGCGTCCGGGGCAGCTCCGGTGGCGTTGTTACGGTCTTCGACCCCGCTGGACATCAGCTTCTGAAAGTTGAGCAGGTTCTGTCGAGGGCAGAAAATCACGAGTTTTTTGCGGCCCATAGTCCGAAAGACATCTTCTATGGACTGCACGGCATCGGCCTGCATGACACTAAGGCTGGCTTGACTCGCAATAGCGGTGGTCCCGTTCTTGCTGGAATCCAGGGGGAAAGTGGCGGCCCTTTCATTTTTACGAGTCGTTATGCGCTGCTTGTAGACTCAGAGGCCGGGGCAATTCAGATAACTCCAGCAAACCTGCTCTTCGAACAGGACTCACGGCCGGAGCTGGAGGCATTTATCGCGGTTGGTACGCCTATGACGACGATGGCGAACCTGTCCCAGCTGGTGGGGCCGCCGCCGCTGCCGCCAAAATGGACCCTGGGATTTCTCAATAGCCAGTGGGGTTCCACGCAGCAGGAAGTAGAAAACATTGTTGCGACATACCGTAATCGGCAGATTCCGATTGATGGCTTCATTCTTGACTTTGACTGGAAGGCGTGGGGAGAGGATAACTACGGGGAATGGCGCTGGAACAGCACCTCCGGCCCTGGCAATGTTGCGCCTGACAAGTTTCCGGACGGCGCCTCAGGCGTTTTTGCGGATCACATGAAACAGCAAGGCGTGAAGCTCGCTGGAATTCTGAAGCCGCGCATCCTCCTGACAATCGCTCACAGCACGACACAACCCACCATGGCCGCCGCATATGCCACCCAGCACCAGCTCTGGTATCCAGGCGAGCCGGCTATGCCTGATTATTTTTCCGGACGGATGGCGAAGGATCTCGATTTCAACTTGCCCGAAACACGCAATTGGTTCTGGCAGCATCTGCTGCCTTCCTTTCATGCCGGGATGGTCGCCTGGTGGAATGATGAGGCGGATGTTTCAGGCACAACCATATTCAACAATTTTCAATTTCTGAATATGGGCCGCATGCTCTACTCCGGGCAGCGTGCGGACTCGAATCTGCGGGTCTGGTCGATCAACCGGGCGTTCTTTCTTGGCGCCAGCCGCTACGGGTACGCCGGATGGTCGGGCGATATTGACACCGGCTTTCCCACCATGGCTTTCCAGCGTAAGCGGATGCTGGCCGCTCTGGATACGGGGGAATTTCACTGGAGTATGGATGCTGGCGGGTTTAACGGCCATCCCACTGCTGAAAATTACGCACGATGGATGGAGTTCGCGGCATTTGTTCCCATCATGCGGGTACACGGAAATCTGAATGAGAAGCGGCAGCCCTGGGTCTACGGTCCGGTTGCGGAGGCAGCCGCAGCCCATGCCATCCGGTTGCGATACAAACTGTTGCCCTACATCTACTCGTATGAGCGGCAGGGAACCGAAGGGAATGTTGGTCTCGTACGGCCGCTATTCTGGCAGTTCCCGCAGGATCCTGAGGCAGCCAAACAACGTTCGGAATGGATGTTTGGCGATGCTCTTCTGGTATCGCCCGTCGTCACCCAGGGCGCTACCACGCAGGCGATCTACTTGCCCGCAGGAGAGTGGATGGACTACGCCAGCGGCCGCCGCTATCGCGGACCTAAGACGATTCAAGTGGCCGTCGATGCGGCAACCTGGAAGGATATCCCGCTCTTTGTTCGCAGCGGCTCGATCATTGCTACCCAACCCGTCGAGCAATATGTCGGACAGCATCCAGCCCATGAGATCACGATGGATGTCTTTCCGGATACCACAGCCGCGCGCTTCCTTGTCTATGACGATGACGGAACCACATACGCTTATGAGCGCGGTCAATATCTCCGTCAGCCGATTTCCGCAGTCCGGCACGGAGCGGTTACGACTATCGTCTTGCAAGCGGCAACGGGGAAGTATGAAGGTTCGCTCAATACGTACCTGCTCCGCATACACAGCGCTGCGCGCCACTTGCAGATCGATGGGAAACCTGTGCAGGAACAGCAGGCTGGTAAAGCACCTGGGCTCAATCAATGGAATACTAACCAGGATCGCTTTGGCGCTGTAGTTTTATTGCGGATTGCGGCGGGGGGGAGTCAGAAGGTCGTTACCCTCCGCTAAATTTGCAGGCAGCAATAGATTTTTATTTTTCGACGAAGACGCGCTGCGGCGCGTCTTCCTTTTTCTTTTCTTGCTGTCCTTTTCGAAGAGAATGTGCGCTTTTGCCGCGTAGTCCAGCATCAAGGAACAGGGTGGAGTGCCGCTCACGAATTTCAGTTCGTCGGATGTCCAGCCATTGATCGCTTACACCCATGCAATACCTGCCAAAGGAAGAGCGCCGCATTAGTCAGCAGGGGTAAAGAGTTTCTGTTCGCCCCTGTCCATTTCCCATACACTGTCATAACCGGCAGTCGACAAGCGATTGCTTTAAACTCTTGTCCACGATTAAGGAGCTGTATGCCCTCTTTGCTCATTCGTGTGATGCTCGTCGCTGTTGCCGCCACTGGCGTGGTCACGGCGGCCAAGATTCCTGCGCGGCCTGCAATTACGGGAATTTCTCACATGGCGGTGTACACCACGGACGCGCAAGCCGCTGAGCGCTTTTATGCGCACGACCTGGGTGCGACTAAGGGCCAGGACCCTGAAGATCCGGCGGGTGTCCGTTATTACTTCAGCCCTGTCCAGTTTGTGGAGGTATTGCCGCTGCCTGCGGGAGATTCTTCCAACAGCCGGTTGGCGCACGTAGGGTGGGAGACAGCTTCGGCGGAGGGAATGCGACGGTATCTGTTGGCGAATGGCATCAAGGTCTCCGACACCCTGCATCATGGGTCCGACCACAGCGTCTGGTTTACGCTGAACGATCCCGAGGGCAATGAGCTGCAGTTTGTGCAACCTCCGCCGGCCGGCTCTATGGCTGCAATCCGGCCAGACCCGCTCAGCAGCCACATGATCCACGTAGGATTTTTGGTCCATAGCCGTACGGCAGAAGATTCCTTCTATCGGACTGTCTTGGGGTTCCGGCCATATTGGTATGGCGGCCAGAAAGCAGGTCGTCTGGACTGGGTATCGCAGCAGGTTCCGGATGGAACCGACTGGCTGGAGTACATGCTGGTTACAGGCGATCGTGGCACCGCATCCGGCGCTCGCCCGCTCTCGCAGAACCAGCTCGGCGTCATGAATCACTTTTCGCTCGGCGTGCAGAACATGGAAGCAGCGGTGACCCTGTTGACGCGTGAAGGTCGATTGTCCACAAAGCATACCGGTCCGCAGATTGGTCTGGACGGCAAGTGGCAATACAATCTTTTTGATCCGGACGCTACACGTGTCGAGCTGATGGAGTTTCAGCCGGTTATAACGCCGTGCTGCTCGA
>JAJZDO010000099.1 GCA_021805955.1 Acidobacteriota bacterium | reverse complement strand
CTGGTCCGTCACGTGAATGGCGGAGTTCGGCTCGAAGTTCTTCTTCGCGTGCGCCAGATATGCGGGATAGATGATGGCGGCGAAGTCAGGACGGCAGCTGAGCCGGTCTGCGGCATCGATGTCCGGGTAGAGGCGATTCTCGAAGTTCGTGCTGAGGGCGGCGGCAAGGTGACCTCCCGCGGAAAAACCAAGAACGCCGATGCGATTTGGGTCGATGTGCCACTCACTCGCGTGCAGGCGCACCAAGCCGAGTGCGCGCTGTGCATCCTGTAGCGCCGCGTCGGATTCGGGATACGGGCCGGAGTCAGGCACACGGTATTTCAGAAGAATGCAGTTGACACCAATTGTATTGAGCCACCCGCACACTTCAGTCCCTTCCAGGTCGATGGCAAGGATGTGATATGCGCCCCCGGGAAACACAACCACCGCGGCACCCGTGTTGTTTTCCTTCGGCGCGTACAGCGTCAGCGTCGGATCGGAGACGTTGCCCAGACGGATGAGAGGCTTACCCGCGATCAGCGGGTCCTTCGCGGTGGTGGTATTTGTCTCCGGGGTTGGATTTGGGACAGCACCCGGCGCTCCGTTGGGCCACAGGCTCAGGGTCGTATGGCCGGGAGCGGGTTGCCAGGCTGGCGTTTGCGCCAGCAGAGTGGCACCGGCACACACAATAACAGCGAGAACCATCCAACGCTTGCTCACAATCGGAATCCTCTGATTTCTGTTCCTATCGATCTTCGCATCCGGAATCTCTGGTAAGCAAGTCGAACCGATACGCTACGGCGCGCGCATCCGCCGCGCCCGCAGCTTGTCAAAGCCGGCGCCTGCGTTACATTTTGAATTGCGAAAAACGCCCGCGACAAGGAACCTCTAGAGCATTTTCGGTCAGGGTGTTGACGGTCGGGGAAAGAGTCGTGCTCTCCCACCCTTTGTGCAAGAGGCGCACAAAGGATGGGGCACCCAGAGTTTTGTTCACACTTGATTTGAAAATGCCCTAATCAGCCGCGGGGCTGCTCAATGAGTTCATAAATGGAAGGAAAATCAATACCTCCGTGCCGCTGTGTCCGGCTTCAGTGCTGCTGGCGATCGTGATCCGGCCCTTATGCTTTTCGACCAGTTGTTTTGCCACCCACAATCCAATACCCGTGCCGTGCCGCTCCTTAGTGGTGAAGAACGGTTCGAAGATCAGTGCCAGGTGTTCCGCTTCAATTCCGCTGCCTTCATCCCGGACCAGAATCTGTATGCCCGCCGTTCCAGCATCCGCCATTTCCCGTGTTTCGATGTAAAGCGACCCTCCCGGCTTCAGTGCGTCGATGGAGTTGGCGATGATGTTTGAGAACACCTGCAACAGCTCTCCACGGCTGGCCTTCAGCGGGCGAAGCGCTTCAAATTGACATCGAAGGGCGATGTTTCTGAAATTGAGCTTCGATCGATAGACGGCAAGAACATTCTTCAGCAGTTCGTCGACCACGATTTCGGTCGGCCTGCCGGTATCGCGATAGAAGCCGAGCGTCTGCCGCGCAATGTGGGAGACGCGCACCAGTTCCGCCTCCGCTGTTTCCAGGTACCCATGGGTTTCGCTTTCAGGGGCGCAACTGGCGCGGGCCAGAAACATCAGGTTCAGCACCGCTTCCAGCGGATTGTTGATTTCGTGGGCGACAGTGGCCGCCATGCGCCCCGCAGCCGCTAACTTTTCCGACTGGACCAGAGACCGCTCCATCTGCTTCCTGGCCGAGATGTCCCGCGCGATTTTTGAGCTGCCAATCACCCGGCCGGCACTGTCCTTGATGGGAGAAATCGTCAGCGAGACCTCAATTCGTTGCCCGGACTTGCTGAGTCTCGTCGTCTCGAAATGCTCCAGCCGCTCTCCCGCTCTCAATTTCCGCAGGATTTCGTCCTCTTGGGAACGCAGTTCCTCGGGAACCAGGCGCAGAATCGACTGCCCGACAATTTCCTCCGCTGTGTACCCGTACATGCGGCGGGCCGCGTTGTTCCAACTGGTGATGATGCCGTTCAGGTCCTTGCTGATGATGGCGTCTTCAGACGAGTCGATGATCGCCGCCAGCAGAAAACGCGGCTGTTCAGCCAAGTCGTTCTGCGTATCGGGGTTTTTCGGCGGTGCTTCCGGGGTATCGATCAAGAAACTTCGCCTCCAAGGTGCGAATGGGCTGGAAGGGAATTGCGCCGCATTCTTTCGTCTCCACCTTAAACCAACTTAGATGCGCACAGACCGCCCACGAAAAAAGAATTGTTCATCGGGTGGGTCGATATAGCCGGGTGCTCAGGTTCGCGCAGAGAACCTGGGTGGGCTTCCCCGGTATCCCCTCTAATTCGCGATCTTTTCGTCGGCGAACTCCTCGTTCATCCAGGCTTCAAAGCCATCCAGGCTTTGCGCTCGATGGAGGAAATTCTGCACTAGCGTCTCTCCTGGCTGGGAGCCGCCCGGCTCCAACACTTCTTTCCGATAGCGCAGCGCCGTCGGCCCTTCAACCAAATCGTTAGCGTCGAATTGCCGATAGAAATCGAGCGCGATCACCTTGTCGAACAAATAGGTGTAGTAGTTCGAGGAGTACCCGACCAGATGGGTGAAGCTTGAGTAGAGGCGATTGCCGTCCACCCACGTGTACGGCAGCGCAGCCGTATAGCCCGCCTGCATCAGTGTGTCCAGATCGATGGTGGCCGGGTCCAGGTCGTGCAGATCGAGCGAGAACCGCGTGTAGAACATCTGGCCGCGAACTCCATTCCCGCGGCCAAAGGCGCTGGCACGGTTCATGCGCGCCACCAGTTCCGCCGGAATCGGTTCTTCCGTCTCATAATGCCGCGCGAATCCCGCAAGCAGCTTCGCATTGCGGAAGAATTCCTCCAGCATTTGCGAAGGCACTTCGACAAAGTCGCCTTCCGTCGCGATGCCGCTTACACCTGCCCAGCGCTGCTGCCCGCCGAGGATGGCATGCATCAGGTGGCCAAACTCATGGAAGAAGGTCACCACGTCGGAATACTGCATTAGGCCCGGATCCGCGCTCGCCGGGTCGGCATTCCCGCCCGGAAAATTACAAATCAGCGCAGCCTCCGGCACCTGCGCCCCCGCGATTCCAGGCACCAGCGGAAATGCGGAAAACCATTTGTCCTTGCCTTCTCGCGGATGCATGTCCAGATAGAACCGGCCGATCTTTTCCTCTCCCCGTGCGTTGCCGTTCTCGCCTCTTGAGGACCGATCGTACACATCCCAGGCCGTCACCGAGCTGTCCCACAGCGCTGCGGCATGCGGTCCCTCCAGTGGTGCCGGACGAAACTCCACATGAAATAATTTCGCCGCAGTGTCGAGAATGCCTTGCTGCACCCGCTCATACGGAAAGTACGGTCGCACCGACTGCGAATCGAAATCGAATGCTGCCCGGCGATATTGCTCATACCAATACATCGTGCTGGCGGCATCGATTGTCGTCAGCTCAGGCCGCTGTTGCCGTGCAAACTCCAGCACCATCGCATATTCACGATCCGCTCCCGCTTTCGACGCGGCATCCAATTCTGCCAGAAAGGTCTTCACCTTTGCCGCCGATCCCATCATCTGGTCCGCCGTCGCCAGGTCCGCCCAGGAATGAAATCCCAGCGTGTTGGCCAGTTGCTGCCGGGTGGAAAGAATCTCCATCAGGATCGGCTTGTTCGCCGGATACGCGCGCGTGTTGTAGGCAAGAAACATCCGTCGCCGCAGCGCATCGCTTTTGGCAAAGGTCATCACCGGCTGATAGTCCGGGTAATCCGTGGTCAGGGTGCGATTGCCTTTGGCGTCGGGCGCATGGCGGGCGAGAAAATCCTCCGGCAAACCCTCCAGCTCCGCTGCGTCGTCGACCACCACAGTGTTGACCTGCTCCTGTACATTGCGTCCAAAGGCCAGGCCCAGCTCCGTGATGCGCTCCTGCAACTGCTGAATCCGGTCCCGCGTCTCCTGATCTTTATCCACCCCGGCCAGCCGGTATTGCAGCAGCGTCCGCTCCAAATAGTGTTGTGTGGCGGCATCCGCCTGGGAAAGGTCGATGGACAAGAGCGAGTGATATACCTGCGGATTCAGCGAAAGCTGCACCGCAGCCTCCGAAACCGCCTGCACCATGGCTTCTGCTTGGTTACGCACGGTCTTTTCAGCGCATACCGAGTGCAGCAAGCCGGCCTCAGAGCCCGCAATCCCCAGCGCGGCGACCGCACTATCGTAAGGAACCAGCGTGTTATCGACTGTTCGCGGCTCCTGAACTGTGAGAAGCTGATCGATGGCAGTTTTATGGGATTCCAGATGGCGGTCAATCCAGCTTTTCAAGCTTTCCGGACTCAGATCACCGGCCCAGGCATGCAGGTCATCGTAGATTGGGTTGGGAGAGCCGTCTTGGACTGGTTTGGCGATTGGGAGCGATAAATCATTTAGCATAGGGAGCAATTCCGTTCTACAGTCAACGTGTTAGCAGTTTTGCCGGGTCGTCGCGACCGGAGATTCTGCCCATTCCTCATAGTAATGAACTTCCATGCGGTAATAGCTGGAATACAGGAAAGGTTGCATCGAAAGGGAAGCGATCGCATCTTAATTTGCGGGCCAAGTCCTGCAGAATCAAAAAGAAAGCAAACACTAGACACCGCCGAATCAATGATTTGCCCAGTACTGAAGTGCTGGATTTCTCAGCCCTGAGGTTGCATTGGATCGCAACCCTGATACCACGCCGCAGTTGCACCTGATATAAGGTGCGGGAAAATGACGATGACAGAATCCGCTCAGAATGTAAGCTTGCACTACCTCCGTTCGCGGCTCGGCCGCATTTGCGTTGCCATCATTGGCAGTACACCCCAGGAAATGCTGGAGAAGGCCGAAGAGGCTGTTCGGGAGAACACCTTAATCGAGTTTCGACTGGATTATCTTCCAAAACCGCTGGCTGCGCTGCCGAAACTGAAGAATTTTCTGGAATTGCGCCGCGAAGTGACCGCCATTGCCACCTGCCGCCGCAAAGTGAACGGCGGAAAGTTCACGGGCTCCATCGCGGCTGAACTGGAAGTGCTGACCAAGGCTGCCGCCGCTGGTTTTGACCTGCTGGATGTGGAACTGCAGACCGCCGAAGCGATGAAGTCGGCCGATTGGAAGAAGCTGCGCGCGCCTGGGGTCGCCCTGCTGGTGTCGTATCACGACTTCAAGGCGACCAAGGATCTGGAAAAGATCTACGCGCGGATCCAGCCACTGCAGCCGAACTTCATCAAGATTGTGACCACAGCGCGTTCGTTGGCTGACAACGTCACAATGATGCGCTTTCTGGAATCCAAGCGCGATGAGGGCAATGTCGTCGGCATTTGCATGGGCGATCTTGGCGTCATCAGTCGCGTGCTGGGCCTGCGCGCCGGCAGTCGGTTTACATTCGCCTCTGCGACTCCAGGAGAGGAAACCGCTCCTGGGCAAATTGCCGCGCGCACTCTCACAGAGGCATATCGCGCCGATCAGGTGGATGCAGGAACCAAAGTCTACGGCGTCGCTGGCAATCCAGTTATGCATTCTTTGTCCCCGGTGATGATGAACACTGCGTTCCATCGGGAAACGGTGAATGCGGTCTATCTGGCCCTGCAAACGGACAATCTGGTCGACCTGCTGCTGTTAATTCGTGAGGTTCCTGTGCAAGGAGTTAGCGTTACGATGCCGTTCAAGCAAGAGATAATGAAACACCTGGACAGAACAGACGCACTTTCCCAGAAGATTGGCGCTTGTAATACGGTGGTTCGCTCGCAGGACGGCAAACTGATCGGCTACAACACCGATGTTGCTGGGGTGATTCGTCCTCTGGAACAGCGGATGGATTTACGCAAGGCGAAGATTCTGCTGCTGGGCGCCGGAGGAGCGGCACGAGCAGCGGCTTTTGCACTAAAACAACGAGGTGCCGATGTCTTCATCCTGAACCGCACACCACAGACTGCGCAAAAGCTGGCGCGGGAGGCGGAGGCGAAGACGATTCGGCGCGATCAGGTTGCCAAGTCAAGTTTCGATGTCATTTTGAATGCAACGTCGGTCGGGATGGTAGGCAGCAAACAGCAGACCATTCTGGAAGAAAAAGAGCTGAACGCCAAGCTGGTTTTCGACATGGTGTACAGCCCGATGGACACTCCGCTATTGCGCATGGCCCGCAGCAAGGGGCTGGCAGTGATTACAGGCGCGGAGATGTTCGTTCAACAGGGGGCCGAGCAATTCCAGTTATGGACTGGCAAGCCGGCTCCTCGAGAAGACATGTGGCGCGTAGTGACCCACGCTCTGCGCGCCCGCACCGAAACGGGGAAACAGGATGTTTAAAGTGCCGATGAAGAGAGGAGACACCGGACCGCGGACCGAACTCGTCGATCCACGCCGACCGGTGGACAAAGATCCTATGGTACGTCGAGTTTTACGAATTTGCGGAGACATGCTTCCCTACCTTGCCTGGATGATTCCGTTGGTGGACCGCATGGTGGCCCCGAAGCGCGAGGCTGCCGGGGCTCCCGGTCTGATGACGCTGAGCGCCGACCTCCGAGACGATCTACGCAGCGAACTCAAACAGCACCTTTCTGCAATCAAGGATGCACAAACCGACTTGACCCCTGCGATTGAAGAGCAGCAGCGCCGACTTGAGAAGCTCGAAGAGCACGCCTCGGAACTGAACCACTCCTTGACCAACCTCTCTGAAGATCAACTGGATCTGGCCGATCAGGTGCGCGCCATGGCCGGATGGGTGCGCAACTCCGCTGTTGCCGCGCTGTTCTTGCTGACGTTGATGTTTGTCCTGAAATTGGTGCAGGCCATCCACGGGCACTAGGGCGCGTTAACACTAAGGCTGTGTTAAGAAATAACAATTTCACTTACGCGGCAGAATCTCATAGTTCCATTCGCCATGAAATTTATCGCGCCGGAGGTTGATCAGGTCCATCTCTTCGTCTGGGACCTTGGTCCCCGCAGGATAGGATCGGTCGTCAATCTCGGCATGCACCTTCAGTCCTTTTCGCGTTGCGGTTGCGGCAATCAGGCTCACGATCACTTGCAGACTGGCGAGCGGTTTGCCGCGCCAGTTTTTGCTGATAAAGGAAAACAGGCGGTGTTCAATCTTGTTCCATTTGCTGGTTCCCGGAGGAAAGTGACTCACGGCGATGGCGAGCCCGGTCTCGTCGGCCAGCCTCTGTAGTTCCAGTTTCCAGAGACGCAGACGGGACCCGTTGCGGCCTCCACCATCTGCCGTAATCATCAGGCGTTTGGCTTGCGGGTACTTCTCCGCTCCCATGGCGTGCCACCATCGTCGTATGGTTTCAACCGCAAACGATGCCGTGTCGTGATCGATGCACACGCTCACCCATCCGGTATTCTGCGCCAGGTCATCGATGCCGTAGGGCGAGGCGCGCCCGAGTTTCGGAACCAGGAAGTCGTGCACCCGCACCTTCTCCGGCTTGCCTCGCGGGCTCCAGTCCTGCCCGCTGTTCTTCAAGTCTCCCACCAGTTCCTTCTCCTTGGTGTCCACGGAAATCACGGGCTGCCGCAGGCCCATGTATTGCTGTACCCTGGCGTGAATATGCTCGAACTGCGCGTTGCGATCGGGATGGCTGTCGCCTTCTTTCGTCTTGCGGTTCGCTTGCAGACTGTACCCCATTTGGTGAAGCAGTTCCGCGACCACCGGATAGCTCACTGCATGTCCCATGCGCTCCAGTTCTTCGGCCAGTGTCCGCACGCTCTTGCTGGTCCAGCGCAAGCAGGACTCCGGATCGCCGCGCGTCGCCGGTTCGAGCAGCCTCTCCAAATCCGCGATCAGTGTTGGATCTTTCTCTCTGGCGCTCTTGCGTCCTCCGCCTGGACGCCGGATGCGTCCGGCCGGATGCGTGGGCGATTGCGCCAACTCCCGCAGTCCTTGCCGGATCACTTGGCGGGACACCCCGGTGGTTTTGGATACCGCCGAGATGCCGCCGCGCCCCCACGCTTTGCTTTCAGCCGCAGCCAGCAGGCGGCGCGATTTTTCGTCCAGCACCTGCTCCAGCGCGGCGAATCGCCGACCAACTCCAGTCAGGCCATCCATACCATCCAGGATAGTCGAAAACGTTGTAGAATGGCAATGTTATTTCTTAACAATTCCTTGCCCCGCAGTCAGCGCAGCGGATCCGTCACGCCATTTTGACTAAAAGCACGCCTGCGCAACGATTTTACTTGCGCGTTTAGCATGGATGCATGTATACATGCTTCCATGCCGATTTTTGAAGAATTGAAGAACAGCGGGCAGGACTGGA
>JAJZDO010000208.1 GCA_021805955.1 Acidobacteriota bacterium | reverse complement strand
AGATGATGAATGCCAGGGCTGCGTTTCGGCTACATCGTCGCCTCCGTGCTTTCCAATCTGATGAGCATCACGGTCGCATATATCGGTTACAAATTTTTCGTTTTCAAGACACAGGGAAATTATCTGGCGGAGTGGTTCCGGTGCATCCTTGTGTACGGAAGCGGAGTCCTGCCGGGCCTGGTGGTGCTGCCTTTGCTGGTGGAAGGACTGCAGCACGGCTTGCACCTGCAACGCAGCGCGCCGTACATTGCGGGGGCCATGGTGATGGGATCGACCGTGATCTACAGCTTCTTCGGGCATAAGCACTTTTCGTTCCGGGTTCCGGAGGATGCGGCGCATGACGCGGCCACGGAAAAGGACGCGCCCATCGAGGATGTGATTGCCGAGCCGGGAAATCGAGCCTGAACCTTGCTCGACGAGGTTGTCATTCGGGAAAGCTCGCAGGCCCAGTACTATAGTTTGCATACGAACATCGCGAGGCGACGTGAAGACGATCAGCATCATTACTCCCTGCTACAACGAAGAAGACAATGTTGTCGAACTGTATACGCGCGTGCGCGCGGTGATCGCATCGCTGGGGCGCTACAAGTACGAGCACATCTTCATCGATAACGCTTCCGAGGACAGTACTGTTGCAGTGTTGAAGGGGCTGGCGGCGGCCGATCCGAACGTGAAGATCATTGTGAACTCGCGCAACTTCGGCCATGTTCGCAGCCCCATGCACGCCTTCTGGCAGGCGCAGGGAGATGCGGTGATCGGCATTGTCGCGGACATGCAGGACCCGCCCGAGATGATTGCCGATCTGGTGCAGGGGTGGGAGGAAGGGTACTCGATGGTGCTGGCCATCAAGCGGACCAGCGGAGAACATCCGCTGATGTTCTGGGCGCGGAAGCGGTACTACGCGCTGGTGAACCGGCTGTCGTCGATCGAAACATTTGAGAACTTTACCGGCTTTGGGCTGTACGACCGGCGCGTGGTGGATCTGGTGAAATCCTTTGGCGATCCGTATCCGTATTTTCGCGGGATGATCGCGGAGATTGGGCTACCGCACAAGAAGATCTTCTACGATCAGCCGGGGCGGAAGCGCGGCATCACGAAGAACAATTTCTACACGCTGTACGACTACGGCATGCTGGGCATCATCAATCATTCCAAAGTGCCGCTGCGGCTGATGACGTTTACCGGGTTCGGCGGCGCGCTGATGTCGTTTCTGATTGGAATGGCCTATCTGGTGTACAAGATTTTGTTCTGGCGGAGATTTTCGGTAGGTATTGCGCCGGTGGTGATTGGGATGTTCTTCGTCAGTTCCATTCTGCTGGTATTTATGGGGGTGATGGGGGAGTATATCGGCGCAATTCACACGCAGATCCAGCGAAGACCGTTCGCTGTGGAACGGGAGCGGGTGAACTTCGAGTTTCCGCCACAGCCGCCGCTGGGCTCGACGGAGGTTGCGGAGACGGACGTGCATGGATGAGCCGCGGACAAGAGCGCAGGTCATTCCGCGCCATATTCCCGCGCTGGATGGTCTGCGAGCGTTTGCGATTCTCGCCGTGCTGGTTCACCACTGCGGCGAGTATTACCTGATCCAGAATTCTCCGCAGACGTCTCTGCTGCGGAGTTTCGTAGAAAACCTGGGCAGCGGCGTCGATCTTTTTTTTGCGCTCTCCGGATTTTTGATTACGGGAATTCTGCTCGACTCCCTCGATCGGCCGTATTTCTTCCAGCGTTTTTACTGGCGTCGCGGGCTGCGCATCTGGCCTTTGTACTACACGTTTCTGCTGGCCGCTTATCTGGTTCATCGGAGGGCGTTCAGCGGAATAGGAGTGACGCCGTTTGTCTTCTACTATCGAAATTTTCTAGGACCGGACCGGGCTTCGGACATGTATGTAGGTCAGTTCTGGAGTCTGTGCGTGGAAGAGCAGTTTTATCTGGTATGGCCGCTGGTGCTGTACTTTACGGCGAAGCGCCTGCGCATACCGCTCATTGTTTTTCTGATGAGTAGCGCATTTTTCTGCCGCGCATATTTGTTTTGGCGCGGGGTCGATGGGTACGTCATTTACCGGCTTCCATATTGCCATATGGATGTGCTGCTGGCGGGCGCGTTGGTTGCGGTTTTAACTCGGCATGGAATGAAAGAAAAAATATTAAGAACACTTTGTTTCGCGGGTATGTTGCTGGGAATTGGAGGTCTGGCTGTGGTGGAAACCGTGTCGCCCAACGTGGCGATCTATCCCCTGGGGCTGACATCTACCGCGCTGCTGTTTGGCGGTGTAGTGGGGTTGTGCATTCGGGGAGTCGGACGCGCTGTGCGGACGGTGCTCGAAAGCCCATTGTTAGAGGCCATCAGCAAGCGCAGTTACGCAATGTACGTCTTCCATCTTGTGCCGCTGTACGTGTCCTACAAGCTGCTTTTGCGGCTCAAGGCGCTTCCTCTTGGGATGCTGCCCGCGCTGCCGATCATCCTGGGGATTGGACTGGTCACGTATGGAATGGCGTGGCTCTCGTGGCGGTATCTGGAGGAGCCGATGTTGCGATTGAAGAAATGGGAGTGGTTCGCTACGAGACAGATTCCAGTTTCTGCTGATACTGATTCAACTGAGTGAGACATTTTTGGCGGGCGTTGTGGCCGGCCTGCACATCGCGGTACCAGTCGAGGGTGAAGTCCAACGCTTCCGGCAAGGACAGCGACGGGGACCAGACTAGCTCGCGCGAGGCTTTGGTCCAGTCGAGCTTCAGCATGTTGGCCTCGTGGGGATGAGGGCCGTCATCGACCTGCCAGCGCGGCGGGGCTGCGGAAGACAGCGCGGCCCAGCGCGCGGCGAGGTGTTCGACAATCCACTGGACCGATTGTGCATCGCTGTAGTGGGGGCCGAAGTTCCACGCGCCGGAGAATTGCGTGCCATGTTCGTAGAGCTTTTCGGCCAGCGTGAGATAGCCGCGCAGCGGTTCGAGAACATGCTGCCAGGGTCGGGTCGCGTTGGGATTGCGAATGCGGAGGGTTTCGCCGGAGGTGAAGGCGCGGATGATGTCGACGATGAGGCGATCCGCGGCCCAGTCGCCGCCGCCGATGACATTGCCGGCGCGCGCTGAGGCGATGGCAACTTTGTGCTCCGCATATTTTGCGGGCGGAAAGAAGGAATCTCTGTAGGCGCGGGTGACAAATTCCGCGCAGGCCTTGCTGTTGCTGTAGGGATCGTGGCCGCCGAGGGGATCGTTTTCGCGGTAGGCCCAGACCCACTCCTGGTTCTCATACACCTTATCTGTGGTGATGATGACGACGGCGCGCACCGAATCGCAGGCGCGCACGGTTTCCAACAGCCGCGCGGTGCCGAGAACGTTGGTCTCATAAGTGCGAATGGGGTCCTGGTAGGAGGCGCGCACCAACGATTGCGCGGCGAGGTGCAGGACAATCTCCGGCCGATGCCGGACGAGGGAGGCTTTGAGCTGATCCAGATCCGCGAGATCGCCGATCACGGAGGTCATGCCGCCGGCGACCTCGGCCATGGTAAAAAGATTCGGGGTGGTGGGCGGGGGCAGGGCGTAGCCCATGACGTCCGCGCCGAGTTGATCGAGCCAGAGCGCGAGCCAGCCGCCCTTAAAACCAGTGTGCCCGGTGAGAAATACTCTGCGGCGCTGCCAGAATGCGTTCACCATATCTTCCATGGAGCGGAACCCGTGTCCCAAAGATCTTCGAGGAATTTTCTGTCATGCAGCGTATCCATGGGCTGCCAGAAGCCGTGATGTTTGTAGGCGGAGACCTGCCGCTCGGCGCTGAGGGTTTCGAGCGGAGCACGCTCCCAGATGGTGGAATCGCCTTGAATGTAGGAAGCGACCTTGGGAGAGAGCACGAAGAATCCGCCGCTGACCCAGCGGCCGTCGCCCTTGGGCTTTTCTGAAAACGAAGTGACCTGGGCGTTGTCGGCGATTTCGAGGGCGCCGAATTTTCCGACGGACTGCGTGGCCGTCAACGTGACCAGCGATTTGTGGCTGCGATGGAAGCGCAGCAGTTCGTCGAGATCGATGTCGGCGAGCCCGTCGCCGTAGGTGAAACAGAATTCTTCCTCCTTCTCGACGTAGGGAAGGGCGCGCTTCAGGCGTCCGCCGGTCATGGTATCCGCGCCGGTGTCGATCAGGGTGACGCGCCAGGGCTCGCAGTGGGCGCTGTGGGTCTCGATTTTGTTCTGCTGCAGGTCGATGGTGACATCGGCGGAGTGAAGAAAATAATTCGCAAAAAACTCCTTGATCATATAGCCCTTGTAGCCCAGGCAGATGATGAAGTCGTTGATGCCGTGGTGCGAATAAATCTTCATGATGTGCCAGAGGATGGGGCGTCCGCCGATTTCCACCATCGGCTTGGGGCGGGCCGATGTTTCCTCGGCCAACCGGCTTCCCAGTCCGCCTGCAAGGATGATCGCCTTCATATCAATTTTCCGAAGCCTCCATCCGCGAGCAGGGAACACACATTTCTAAAACGTAGTGCAATCCGCGCTCATATTCATCGCAATTGGGTCGATCGATGTTCATTTTACGATATATTTTTATCTGACGCGGCCTAGTTCCTTACGGGTTTGGCTGACGCCATGTTCACTCGTTCTCTGCCGGGAAACGATGTAGAGGGGATACTCTTTGATCCACAGCTATACGGTTCACGACATTGTGATGACGGCCGCAGCTGTGCCTGTTTTCGCTATTTTCCTCATTTTTCCTGGATATAGCTTCGGATGGGTCACGGACCTGCTGCAATTTCGCTCGAGCACAGTTACAAGAAAAATGCTGCTCAGCCTTCCTTTTTCCATTGTTATATCAACAATGATCACCAATTCTGTTGGGAGGTATGTCCCCCCAACTCCGATTCTATGGGTATTTGTCCTAGTAGCCGTCGTCATTGTATTTTACTGGTTTCGCGAGTGGGCACGTCGACCTCAACCAGTTTGTATAAGTGTGGCTAAGTCCACGAGTATCGCTCTTGTACTTGCCGGACTGTGGACGACAGTCGTGATTGTTTCCCTGGCAGATATTGGAATTGGAAATAAGTTGTATGTAAGTACAGCGCTATGGGACCACGCCGTGCGAATAGCTTTTATCCATTCCGCGCTAAGGTCCGGACCGCCAATCAGGAACCCATTTTTCTATTTAGGGTCGGCTCCTATGGCTCGCTATTACTACTATTGGTATGTGTTGTGCAGCTATCCGGCTCGTCTAACACACATCAACCCAAGATACGTGCTGTATGGAAGCTCCGTATGGAGTGGATTCTTATTGGCGGCGCTGATTCCAAGTTACCTTCGGGACTTCCTCGGGACCACAGAAAACCTCCGTAGAAAGTCTGTCATCGGAATCGCTCTGCTTTCTGTCACGGGCCTGGACATGATTCCCACTGTGTACGAATTTCTGTGTGCCAGGACTGTTACGCCGGATATGGAATGGTGGGACCCGGTGCAGATTACCTCCTGGACAGATGCACTCATTTGGGTCCCTCACCATGTAGCCGCGTTAGTCGCGTGCCTTATAGGGTTCCTTGCACTCTGGAGTGTAAGAAGGCACGGAGAAGGAGGGTACCCTTCGTGGGGGAAAAGTGTGGTCGCGGCACTGTTTGCCGCGCTGGCGTTTGCGGCGGCGGCTGGGTTGTCTGTGTACGTCACGTTTACCTTTGCGCTATTTTTACTATGCTGGGGAATTCGACTGCTTTACAAGGGGGCTTTCCGAGATTTCTTCCTGTATCTGAGCACCGCGTGTCTCACAGTTCTCATGTCCTTGCCGTATTTGCATGATCTGCTGGCGCATCGGGCTGCCGATGCTGTCAAGGCCGCTGGCGTAGCTGCCACCGCCGGACCCTTCGCGTTGGGTTTGCGTGTGCTGCCGAATTTTTTGAGCACGCCATATTTTCTGAAGGTAAGAGGGTTTTCGCATCCGGCGCTGCTTGCTCCCCTAGGCATAGTTGTGGTCTACATCCTGGAATTTGGAGTGTTTGCAATAATCGGATGGGCGCGTTTTCGACAGGATTTGCGGAATAGGTCAAAGATTGACGAGTCTGAGATCGCGTGCTGGTACCTGCTAGCGACAAGCATGTTTGTTATCACCTTCGTGCGGTCGTCAGTTATCTCTAACAACGATCTAGCGTTTCGAAGTGCCATGATTGCTCAATTCGTTCTCTTGCTTTGGGGCGCGGAATACTTTGATCGTTGGATTTTCTTGCCGCACGCCGATCGGTGGAACCGCCTTACGCTGAAGAATGCGACAATCCTTACCGCGTTGATTCTTGGGTTTGCCGGTACGCTGTACAGCGTGACCATCCTGCGAACGTATACGGTTCTGGATGACAAAGGCTTCCTTGCCTATCCTGCCGATTGGTTGCCGCAGCCGCATGAAATCGGTGTAGATTTGCTTGCCATACGACAAGCCTACGAACAACTGGATACGATTCTTCCGCCGCGATCCATCGTTCAATACAATCCAATGGCGGACGATTACCTGCCGCTGCTGGAATATGACAAGTTTCAATCTGTGGATGCTTTTCCAGATTGCGGGACCGAATTTGGCGGGGACGCCAGCAAATGTCCCCCGGCGCAGAACGCCATTGCAGATCTATTCAATAAACCGGGTAAGTCGGATATCCACGAGCTATGCGAAAAGTTATCGATCGATGTATTGGTGGCGCGCAAGGATGATCCGGCGTGGCAGGATCGTAAGAGCTGGGTATGGACCAATCCGCCCATCGTAGAGAATTCCTACATCCGTGCGTTTCGATGCCAGTAGACAAAGCGGTTCGGACGCAGCCTTATGCAGGGACGGAGTGTTGTTTGCTGCCAACAAATGCTCGGATGATATCGGCAGTGTAGTTCAGCATTTCTTCTGTGAGGCCGGGATAGAGGCCGATCCAGAAAACATTGCGCAGGACGAAGTCGGTATTTTTGAGGTCGCCGATGACGCGGAACTCGACATCTTTGTAGGCTGGTTGGCGGGTAAGGTTGCCGCCGAACAGCAGGCGCGTGCCGATCTTGTTGGACTCAAGTTCGCGGATGAGCTGGGCGCGATCGAAGGGCGCGTCCTCGCGCACGCCGATGGGAAAACCAAACCAGCTTGGCTCGGCGTCGGGCGTACTCTCCGGCAGGAGCAGGAAATCTTCGAGCGGCTTCAGGCTGTTGTAGAGATGCTGGAAGTTGTTCCGGCGGGCGGCAATGAAGCCGGGGAGTTTTTCCAACTGCGAAACTCCTAGGGCTGCCTGCATGTCTGTAAGTTTCAGATTGTAGCCGATGTGGGAGTAGGTGTATTTGTGGTCGTACCCGCAGGGCAGATCTCCCAATTCCCAGTCGAAGCGCTTGCCGCAGGTATTGTCTTTGCCCGGATCGCACCAGCAGTCGCGGCCCCAGTCGCGGAAGGATTCGACGAGAGTTTTCAGCAGCGGGGAGTTGGTGACGACCGCGCCGCCTTCGCCCATGGTGATGTGGTGGGCGGGATAAAAACTGATGGTGGCGAGGTCGCCGAAGGTCCCGACTTTTTTGCCTTTGAAGGTGGCGCCGAGCGCGTCGCAACTGTCTTCAATGAGCCAGAGATTGTGCTGCCGGGCGAACGCGGCGACACGATCGAGGTCATACGGATTGCCGAGCGTATGGGCGATCATGATGGCGCGTGTTCGCGGGCTGAGTGCCGCTTCCAGTTGAGAAACGTCGGCCTGGTAGTTCGGCAACGTGATGTCAATGAATACGGGCACGCAGCGGTTCTGGATGATGGGATTGACGGTGGTTGGAAAACCGGCGGCGACGGTGATGACTTCATCCCCGGTGCGAAGCGCGCGATCGCCCAGCCGGGGAGAGGTGAGAGCGGAAAATGCGAGCAGGTTGGCGGACGATCCGGAATTGACGAGAGACACGCCACGGATGTCGAGGTAGCGCGCCAACTGCCGTTCGAACTGCGCGGCAAATCTGCCGGTGGTGAGCCAGCAGTCGAGCGAGGCATCGATCAGGTTGCGCAGGTCGGCTGCGTCCAGCACTTTTCCCGCAACGGGAACGGCGGATTGACCGGGGAAAAAGGGCTGCGCGCGAAAGGCCTCTTCGAAATATTTTTCGGTCAGTTGGAGAATCCGATCCCGAAGCTCGCGGCTGTTTCCGGTCATTTTTCTATCCTAATGCAGCCGAGTCGATCCAGTGACCAAGGGCGCGGCGATCCGACGGCGGCTTGATTCGACTTCCTCGGAAGTTGAACACGTGAAGATGAGGCCGTCGTTGAGCGGGGTTGCCTGTCCGCGGCAAACTTGCTTTGGGAGGGCGAAATCGTTTCCGCATGGCAACAAGCGAGGGACAGCAACCCATCGGGGGCGGCGAGTATCCCAAT
>JAJZDO010000486.1 GCA_021805955.1 Acidobacteriota bacterium | reverse complement strand
GTGATGCGAAGCAATCTCATACCAGGTACCGGTCAAGAAAAATCTGTTTTGGAGCGCGCCTGTCGGCTATACTCGCACTGAACTGAATGGCACAGCCTTGTATTGTCTGTCGTCGTCATGGAGGCGGAGAAAATGGCCCGAATTGGTCGCAAAGTCGACCAGAAACAGGAGTCGCAAGCATCGGTTGCAATTCCGGATCGCTTGTACTACCGGATCGGTGAAGTCGCGCGGATTTGTGGCGTAGCAGCCTCGGTATTGCGCTTCTGGGAGACACAGTTTCCGCAGCTTCGGCCTGCGAAAGGCGGCACAGGGCAAAGGCTCTATCGTCGTCGCGAGCTGGAGATGGCGCTGCGCATTCATCAGCTTGTTCACGTGCAGGGTTTTACCCTTGCAGGCGCGCGGCAGGCGCTGGCCTTGCCTGTTGCGGAGGCTTCGCTCGCTTTGGCTGCTTCTGCTGGACCGCCCGTTGCATCGCCAAAGGCCCCTGCGCCGCTCGCTGACAATCCGCTGAAGCAGATCGAGGCAGAGCTGCGAGATTTGCGGGAGATGCTCATCCACGATCCAGCACCCACTCTGCGTCGCAAGCCTCGAACGACAACACAACCCGCGCCTACCGAGCCAGCACTGCTTTTCCCGGATTTCAAGGTCGATCCAGGCGAGTAGCTCTGCACGACGAGATTCGACGCAAGAGCTGGGCCGGATCGCGATTCCAGGCTTTCTACGAAGAATTCATCGGTTAGAGTTTGACTTCGTGCTATAGTCGCGGTAGCTCAAAAGCCGTATTTTTCCGCCAGTAGCCGTTATTCCTAATATTTGTCTCGTTTCTATCCAACTGCAAATTCTCAGGAGCGTTCTCTATGCGATGCCCCTCTTGTGGATCCAGCCACTTTCGGCTGTCTCGACTTCGTTTCTCTGATTTATTTCACCTGTTCATACTGCGCTATCCTGTTCGCTGCCGACTATGCAGGGAACGGAGCCATGTCTCTTTGCCCAATGCTATGCGAGCGCGGAAATCTACGCACCGCGGGCATCTCAAAGATGCAGAGGCAAAACTGAATACAGAAGCGAAATCTGTTCACGAGCCAGTTCCCTAGCTCTGGAGAAAGTTGCGAAGAAAAACCCCATGCGCGAGAAGCGAATGGGGTTTTTCTTTTGGCCTGTAACGCGCAGAATCAATCCTGCTCTTTGCGCGCCTTTTTCCGGTTCCGTTTCCTCGCCAGCGCTTCTTTTACGCGGCGTTTTTCTCCGGGCTTCAGGTAATAGGAGTGGCGCTTGACATCCTTGATGATGTCCTCCTGCTGCACCTTGCGCTTGAAGCGACGCAGGGCATTTTCCAGGGGCTCGCCTTCTTGAATGCGAACTTCTGCCATAGTATTTCCACCTCCTCACCTGCCAAACCGGCTACTACCAGAATACGGAACAATGGCTCTGGAGGCAACTTTTCGAGTAACGGTATACTCAGAGATTGCGCTTCAGCGCGAGGAGGATTTCTGTGATTCGAAGCTATCAGGGGCGCTGGCCGGTGATGGGTGAGGGCTGTTATCTCGATCCCTCGGCGCAGGTGATCGGCGATGTCAATCTTGGTCGTAACTCCAGCGTGTGGATGAACGCCGTGCTGCGCGGAGACGTGCATTCGATCCGGATCGGCAATGGCTCGAACGTGCAGGACTGCGCTGTTCTGCATGGACAGCGCAATCTCTACGCCGTGATTGTCGGGGACATGGTGACGATCGGCCACAACGCGACCGTACACGGCTGCACCGTCGAGGATGCAGTGCTGATTGGTATTGGAGCGCGTGTTCTGAACAACTGCCGTATCGGCGAAGGATCGATTATCGCCGCTGGCGCCGTTGTGCCGGAGGGTACGCAGGTGCCGCCTCGAACGCTCTGGGCGGGAGTTCCGGCAAGGATGCGGCGCACGCTCGACGACCAGGATCGGGAGATGATCTTGAAGTATGCGCGCAATTATCTGGATTACACCTTGATCTATCTGAATGAAGAAAAAGCGCTGAATGAAGAAAAAGCGGCTCAGGGCAAGGCCTGAACCGCTTTTCTTTGACGATCTGAGGTTGGACGGTCAGACCCCGGCAGGGCGTGGGTTGGCCTTGTCATAGCGCGCAACCTGAATCTTCTTGGCCAGCCCAATGCGACTCAGCATCCAGATCACCCAGTAATTGGGATCCAGTTCGTACCAGGTGAGTCCATGACGCGCTGAGACGGGATGAGCATGGTGGTTATTGTGCCAACCCTCGCCGCCGGTGATCAGTGCAACGAGCAGGTTGTTGCGCGAATCATCGCGGGTGGCAAAGCGTCGGCGGCCCCACATGTGGGTTGCCGAGTTCACCAGCCAAGTGGCGTGAAGTCCCAGAGTCACACGCAGGAAGATGCCCCAAAGCACCAGATCGACACCGCCCATGATGCTGTGGTCAACGAGCGCACCACCGCCAAAGAGCAGCAGGCCACAGGTGACCAGCGAGAGGTAGTGATATTTGCTGATCCAGACATGGAAGCGATCACGAGCGAGATCCGGCGCGTAACGAGCGAGAGCCGAGGATTCGGCGTGCATGCTGCGGCCCAGAACGAGCCAGCCGATATGTGCCCACCACGGACCTTCTTTGGGCGTGTGCGGGTCACCAGGATGGTCGCTGTGCTGGTGATGCACCCGATGCACCGCAACCCAGAAAATAGGCCCGCCTTCGAGGGCGAGTGTGCCACAGATGGTGAGCAGATACTCGACCCACTTCGGGGTTTGAAAGCCGCGATGCGTCAGCAGCCGATGGTAGCAAACGCCGATGCCAAAGTTGATGGCTAGTACCCACAAAACCGCTGCAACTGCCAGCCGCTGCCAGCTAAAGCAGAACAGCGCAGCCACGGCGCCCACATGGAAGATTGCGATAAAAATCGCTGTAACCCAGTTAATGCCGCCCTCGTTGTCCTTGCGGCCCATCCGAAGTTCGTCTTGTCTGGACGCAGATGCCTTTCCGTCTGAGGTCTTGTTCATGGTGGTTACGGTGGAGTTCAGGCTGCTCTCAGCGGCCAGATTGGAATGAAATTGCGACATCGTTGGGTGTTCCTGCTTCCTTCGGCTTTGCGCCATACGCTGACATTATTGTACCGTCAGGCGACTTGAAGCGGGACAAATTTGTACAGAAACAACATTCCACTCAATTCCAGTCGGGTCTTTGACCAGACTGGAATTGTCTGCCAGGCTGCAGAAAACAAGGATTTTGGGTATTCAAGCAGACTCAGTGCATCGCAATGTCGCTTTTACCGCCGGCCGGACTGTTCTTGCTGAGCAGGAATGCCAGAAAGATCATGCCAATGGACATCCAGAAGAGCATTTTGAAGACATCCACATATGCCTGCATCGTTGCCTGGCGATTTAACTCGCCATAGATCGACGCCATGGCTGCTCCGACGCCATTGTGCTTGCCAAAGCTCTGATCGAGATAACCGGTGGTGCCGCCCAGCACTTGCGCATAGGGTATGCGCAGATTCGTCATCTTCTCCTGTAACAGCGCCTGGTGGTGCATCGACTGGTTGGTTACAGCGGCCCCTGTAATGGCGATGAAGATGCTGCCGCCGATGTTGCGCACAAAGTTGATCAGGCCGGCCACCTGGTTGCTCTGCTCGCGGGGAATTCCAACATAGGCCGCCGTTGTAATCGAGATAAAGCAGAAGGGGATCGGCATCATCTGCACCACGCGCAGCAGAGAGGCGTTATAAAAACTCATGTCGAGCGTCAACTGCGTCGCCGTGAACCAGTAGGAGAGCGCAAAGAAGAAAAAGCCGATGGCCGCAACGTAGCGCGCGGGATATTTGCTGGTCGTCCAGCCGGCGAAGGGCATGACGAAGATCAGCGCAAATCCGCCGGCTGTCAGCGCTTCTCCTGCGTTGGTGGCCGTGTAGCCCAGGAGGCCTTGAAGCATCTGGGGTTGCAAGACGGTGCTGGCGTTGAGCACACCACCGACCAGCGTCATGAGGAAACAACTGATGGCGAAATTCTTGTACTTGAACAAGCGCAGGTTAATCAGAGGATTTTTCTTACGGAACTCCCAGACAATCAGTCCGATCAATCCCCCCACAAAGAGCAGTGCGAAAAAGCATATGAAGCCGGAGGAAAACCAGTCGTTCTCCTCGCCCTTGTCAAGCATGATCTGCATTCCTCCCATGGCCAGACTGAGGAATGCAAGCCCCATGTAGTCCATGTTGAGCAGGTGCTTGCGATCCGGAACGATCCACGGTGGATCGTCCACCATGCGCGTGACGAGGATGTAAGCAAGAATGCCGACGGGAATGTTGATGTAGAAGATCCATCGCCAGGAGTAGCTGTCTGTGATCCATCCGCCGAGTGTGGGTCCGATCGACGGCGCCAGTACAGCCACCAAACCATAGAGAGCAAAGGCCTGGCCACGATGTTTTTCGTCAAAGGAATCTGCCATGATGGCCTGCGCCATGGGCTGCAATCCGCCACCGCCTGCCCCTTGCAGTACGCGGCACAAAAGTAGGATAGGCAGCGTCGGCGCGATGCCGCACAGAAAACTGGAGACGGTGAAGATGGTGATGCAAAGAAGGAAGAAGTTTCGCCGCCCCATCAGATTCGAGGCCCAGCCACCCAGCGGCAGGACAATCGCATTCGAGACCAGATAGCTGGTCAGGACCCATGTGCCTTCATCGGTACTCGCGCCGAGATTGCCGGCAATATGCGGTAGGGCGACGTTGGCGATGGATGTGTCCAGCACCTCCATGAAGGCCGCCAGAGCGACAGTCATAGCAATCAGCCACGGATTTGCGCGTGGCTTCCATTGCGCGTGATGATCGATGGATGGATTTTCGACTGTACGCTCGGCGACGGATTCATCCAACTGGATCGCGTCTTTCGTTGTTGCCATATACTTACGCCTCAAAAAAACAGACAGTCTGCCACAAAACCTATCCGCAGCGAGTCAACGGAGCAACACAAAATGAAAGCAGCCCGAAATCCGTTATCGGACGCATTGTGAAATCGTTGCTTTCTTACAGATGCGCAGCAGCCGCGCCGGATGCAGAAATCCAGCGCGGCTGCTGCGCCAAGAGAGGTGAGCGTCAGCTACTCGACGTGATAGTTGGGAGCTTCGCGCGTGATGATCACATCATGCACGTGACTTTCACGCAAGCCTGCGCTGGAGATGCGGACGAACCGCGCATTCCGCTGCAGATCGTCGATCGATGCACAACCCAGATAGCCCATGCCGGAGCGCAACCCACCGACAAGCTGCTGCACCATTGCTTCCAGTGGTCCGCGATAGGGAACTCGGCCTTCGATACCCTCCGGCACAAACTTCGCCAGACGATTCTCGCTTGACCGCTCGCGCTGCACCACATTCTCTGTGCCATTCTGGCCCTCGGTTGAGGCACCCTGGAAGTAGCGTTCGCTGGAGCCGAGCGCCATCGCCGTCAGTGAACCCATTCCGCGATAGCTTTTGAATGAACGACCTTGATAGAGAATTGTCTCTCCGGGGCTTTCATCGACCCCGGCAAAGAGTGAGCCAATCATCACGGAACTCGCACCGGCGGCAATCGCTTTGGTGATCTCGCCCGAGTACTTGATGCCGCCATCGGCAATGACAGGAATCCCGCGTTCATTGGCTGCGCGAAAGGCCTCGGCAATCGCTGTAATCTGCGGCATGCCTGCGCCTGTGACAACGCGGGTCGTACAGATGGAACCAGGCCCAAAGCCAACTTTGACGGCATCCGCGCCGGCGTCAATCAAGGCCAGGGTTCCTTCGTAAGTGGCCACATTGCCAGCGAGAAGAGCGACGGAGGGAAACGCCTTCTTTACTGCTGTCACTGCTTCCAGAACGCGCGAAGAATGACCGTGCGCGGAGTCAATGGCAAGCACATCGCAACGTGTGCGAACCAGTTCCGCTGCGCGCTCCAGAAAATCTCCGGTTGCCCCGATTGCGCCGCCCACGCGCAGTCGGCCCTTGGAATCCTTTGACGCGTTGGGATATTTCAGCTTCTTCTGAATATCCTTGACCGTGATCAGGCCCTTCAATTCGTACTGGTCGTTGACGACCAGCAATTTTTCCACCCGATGCCGATGCAGAATCAGCTCCGCCTCTTCGAGCGTCGTTCCCACGGGAACGGTGATGAGATTTTCGCGCGTCATCACATCGTTGACTGGAATATCGGAGCGAGTTTCGAAGCGCAGATCGCGATTAGTGAGTATGCCCACGAGACGCTTGCCCCGCGTTACTGGAACGCCTGAAATCTTGTATCGACGCATGACCTCGAGCGCCGCTGCAATGGGCGCGTCCGGCTCGATGGTAACCGGATCGACGATCATGCCGCTCTCCGATCGCTTCACCTTGTCGATCTCTCCGGCTTGTTCCACGATGGTCAGGTTGCGATGCACGATGCCGATGCCGCCCTGCTGCGCCATGGCGATGGCCATGCGTGATTCGGTCACCGTATCCATGGCCGCCGAGATCAGCGGCGTGTTCAAGGTAATTTCCGATGTCAGACGGGTTTGCGTGCTCACCTGCGTGGGGACTACGTCAGAATAAGCAGGCACAAGCAAAACGTCATCAAAAGTAAGTGCTTCGGGCAGTGGCGAGTTCAGCATAAGGTTTCGATGCGCTGGGCGGAGAAAAGAATCGTCGCAAGGCCCGAGCGTTTCCTCATTGTAGCGGAATGCGCCGCGACTCTGGTTCAGAAGACGGGAACCTGCGACTCCGGGGTAGATCCGGCATGGGCTGGAGTGGCCAGTCGAACTGCTTCGGCCAGCGCATACTTCAGCTCGTCAATTCCTTCGCCGGTGACTGCGGAGATGGCATGGAATGGCAGCTTGCGCCGTTTGGCAGAGGCGGCCAGCTTCTTCAGTTTTTCCGGATTGGCCGCGTCCAGCTTGGTTGCGACCACGATCATCGGCTTCTCCATCAGCCCGTGGCCGAAGTTCTCCAACTCGGAGCAGATCACCTTGAAATCTTCAATGGGATCGGGGCGTCCGGAGCCATCCGAGACATCGATCAGGTGTGCCAGGACGCGCGTTCGCTCAATGTGGCGCAGAAACTGGATGCCCAATCCCGAACCCAGGTGTGCACCTTCGATCAAGCCTGGCATATCGGCCACGACAAAGCTGACCTGCGAGGGCATTTCGCCGATTGTTACGACACCCAGGTTGGGTTCAAGCGTTGTAAAGGGATAGTTTGCGATCTTGGGCCGCGCCGCAGAGATGCGCGAGATGAGCGTGGATTTGCCCGCATTCGGATAGCCCACCAGACCCACGTCCGCCAGCAGCTTCAGCTCCAGTCGATAGTGTCGCTCCTCGCCAGGCCTACCCGGCTCCGACTCTCGAGGAGCCTGGTGCGTGGGCGTGGCAAAGTGCTGATTGCCGCGTCCGCCGCGTCCGCCTCTGGCAACAACGAACCGCTCACCGGGCTGCGCAAAGTCGTGAATTTGCTCGCCGGTCTCTTCGTCAAACAGTGCTGTTCCCACCGGCACCTGGAGAATGATGGGATCTCCGTCTTTGCCTGTGCAATTGGAGCCTTCGCCGTGTCGGCCTCGTCCCGCTTTGTGCTCGGGGTTATAGCGAAAGTGAATCAGCGTATTGTGCTGTTGAGTCGCCTCCATCACCACATCGCCGCCGCGCCCGCCATCGCCGCCGGAGGGTCCGCCGCGAGGCACAAATTTCTCGCGGCGAAAGGCGACACACCCGTTGCCGCCGTCTCCAGCCTTCACATAAATCCGTGCCTCATCGATAAACATTTCCCGCGAACCTTCTTTCTGCCTCTTTCAGTCTAACGAAAGACGACCTATACTCGCAGGTAATGTACCAATTTGAGCCAAGGCCTGCTGGCTAAACGCTTGTTTTCATCTACCCGGATTCTGCTTCGTCGCTACCACCGACTTTGGAGCAGGGCTGTGCCACATCCTTATCGCGCCTTGAGGTGCGTACATGCGTGGATGCTTCGCTGGCTGGCCAATGGGCGGCCTGGATGGCTGTTGCTGCTTGTGTGCCTCTTTGTTCCGTTGACGGGCGCGGCGCAGTCCGGTACCGGAGCGCTGGCCGGAACGCTCACCGATTCTCGGAGTCGGCCGCTCGCCGATGCCACGGTCATACTACGAAACTCCGCAGCCAATGTAACCGCCACGGCTACCACTAATCGCAAAGGCGTCTATCACCTCACCGGGCTGGTCCCAGGCGAGTACAGGCTGGAGGCGACGGTCGATCTGCTGGGCCATGCGGAACTGGATGGAATTGAGATTATTGCTGGTCACACAACGAGGATGCAGGCCGCACTCAATCTGGTTGTCTCCGCGCCGCGCTCGATTGCGATAGCTCCAGAGGAAGACTCGGGAGTCGATC
>JAJZDO010000288.1 GCA_021805955.1 Acidobacteriota bacterium | reverse complement strand
ATTGGATCGCGGCCAAGGAGTTGGCCGACATTGTGCTGGTCGATGTTGTGGAGGGAATACCGCAGGGCAAGGCGCTCGATTTGCTGGAATCCATGCCGGTCGAGAAGCACGACGTTCACATTCTCGGAAGCAATGACTACGCTGCCACTGCGAACTCGGACATCGTCGTCATCACAGCGGGAATTCCACGCAAGCCCGGCATGAGCCGCGATGATCTGCTGCAAACAAACTACAAGATCATGTCGGATGTGGTCAGCAAGGTCGTGGCGGCGTCGCCGGAGGCCATTCTGATCGTCTCCTCCAACCCGCTGGACGTGATGGTCCAGACCGCGTTCAAGCAGTCGAAGTTCAATCGTGAACGCGTGATCGGGATGGCGGGAGTTCTGGATTCGGCTCGCTTCCGCACCTTTATTGCCGAGGAGTTGAAGGTAAGCGTGGAAAATGTCTCCGCGTTCGTTCTAGGCGGACACGGCGACACCATGGTTCCCATGCCGCGCTATTCCACCGCGTACGGCGTGCCCATCACGGAGCTGCTCGACAAGGCCACGATCGACCGTCTGGTGCAGCGCACGCGCGATGGCGGTGCGGAGATCGTCAAGTACCTGAAGGCGGGCAGCGCCTACTATGCTCCGGGTGCGGCGACAACCGAGATGGTTGAGGCCATCCTCAAGGACAAGAAGAAGGTGCTTCCGTGCTCGGCTTATCTGGAAGGGGAGTATGGCATTCACGGTCTCTGTGTTGGCGTCCTGTGCAAGCTGGGAGCGCGCGGCCTGGAAGAGAT
Source organism: Acidobacteriota bacterium (assembly GCA_021805955.1). The sequence continues at coordinate 7,675 of JAJZDO010000288.1, read as the reverse complement.
CATCGAACTCAAGCTGATGCCGGAGGAGCAGGCCGGTCTGCAGAAGAGCGCGGACGCGGTGAAGGAACTCTGCGCTGTGATTGGCGTCTAAGATTTCCGCTTGGACCAAAACAGAAGGCCCGCACACAGCGGGCCTTCTTCATTCTGGAAAGCTTCACACTCCGCGCGACCTACCATGGCAACGGTTTTCCCATGTGGAGAAATGCGCCGGTCGGGCCATCGTCGGATAAGGTTGCCAAGGCAACCGAAGTCGTTGCGCCCGCAACAACATCCATGGGAGCGGCGTCGGTGCCCATGTCCGTCTTGACCCAGCCGGGATGCGCGGAGTTGACCTTGATCCTGGTATCGCGCAGTTCGTGCGCCAGATGAATCGTGAAGGCATTCAGAGCGGACTTCGATGCATCATAGGCCATCGGTTTCTTGTTGTAGATCGGCGATTTTGGATCGCTGTGCAGGGTCAGCGATCCCATGATGCTTGATAGGTTGACGATCCGGGCCGCCGGACTCTTCCTCAGCAGGGGCAGTAGTTCCTGGGTCAACGCGACGGGAGCAAACAAATTTGTCTCAAAGACCCGCTGCACCGTTTCGGGTGGTACTGCGCTGGTATTGTTGCCGCTCCACGCGTTTGCCTCAGCAATACCCGCATTGTTGATCAGAATATCGAGCTTGCCAAAATGCTCGTTGAAAAACTTGACGGCTGCATCTCGATCAGCCGCGTTTGTAACATCCAGATGCAATGGGCGTGCATCGATGCCCTCTGCGCGCAGCCTCGCCGCCGCCGCTTCGCCTTTGGCGAGATCGCGCGACCCCAGGATGACCGTAATGCCCAGTTTGCCAAGCTGGCGCGCTGTCTCCAGCCCAATGCCCTTGTTTGCGCCTGTAATCAGCGCGACTCGCTTGCCTCCGCTCATAACGCTCCCCGAATCCTTTCCACTCACGTTAGATCGTTCCATCGGCAGAAAAGATTCAGGGAACCGGAAGCTGCGTGCAGCCACGGTTTAGCGTCAAAATATTCTTGCGTTACGCGACCCGCTCAATTTCGACCGATTCGACAATGACGGGATTGCGAGGTTTGTCGGTGCGGTCGCGATCGACCTCGGAGATTTTGTCCACAATATCCTGACCCTCGACCACATCTCCAAAGATGGTGTGATTGCCGGTCAGCCATGGAGTCGCGGCGACTGTGATAAAGAACTGCGAGCCATTGGTGTTCGGGCCGGAGTTTGCCATGGCCAGCTTGCCCGGTTTGGTGAAACCGTGCGGTGAGCCCTTGGTTTCATCTTCAAACTTGTAGCCTGGGCCGCCGAAGCCGGTTCCCGCCGGATCGCCGCCCTGAATCATGAATTTTGGAATGACCCGATGGAAGATTGTGCCGTTGAACAGCTTGTCTTTGGATTTCTTGTTATTGGTGGGGTGCGTCCACTCGCGCGTGCCTTCGGCGAGTTCGATGAAATTCGCTACCGTCTTCGGGGCGTCCTTTTCATGGAGCCTGCAGACGATTTTTCCCTCGGAGGTATGGAAGATTGCATAGGTGCCTTGGGTCAGACTCATAACGGATGAACTCCTTTAAGAATAGAAATCTTTTCTTCAACGCTGCGTAAGGTGAAAACTTGACCGGAAGCGGATTCGCGCCGAGCGAATTTCTTCCGTCCTAAGGCTGCTCCATTGACGGCTGTGTTGTTCCCGGCTCCGGTTGCGGCTTCGCGGGCGGCGGGACGGGGGGCATTGGTTGACCGGGCTGCACGATGGTGACTTTGTTCAGATACACCGGAGCCAGGGGCTTGTCCTGCGGGTCGCGCGGCACCTGAGCGATTGACTCGGCGACCAGGACGCTGGCCGGATCGCACTGCCCAAAGATGGTGTAATTCTGATCGAGAGAGGGTTGCGGCGCAACCGTGACGAAGAACTGCGACCCGTTGGTGTTGGGTCCGGCATTGGCCATCGCCAGCCGGCCGGCTATATCAAAGTTCAGTTCGGGCGTGATCTCGTCGTTGACGAAGTACCCTGGGTCGCCGGTCCCGGTGCCGCTGGGGTCGCCCCCTTGAATCATGAAACCGGGAATGACGCGGTGAAACGTCGTTCCGTCATAATACGGCTTGCGCTGGACTTTCTTGTGACTGACAGGGTCGGTATATTCCTTGCTGCCCATCGCAAGACCGACAAAGTTAGCGACCATTTGCGGCGCTTCCTTGGAATACAGTCCGCAGGTCATTCTTCCCATCGAAGTGTCAAAAACGACGGTCGGTCCCTCCGGTTGAATTGGCGGCTGAATGTGCGCGGTTGTTCCCGGATCATCCGGCAGGGCATCGCCGGGACTCGATTGGGAGGGTGCGGATGCTGCGGGGGAAATCTGTTGCTGCTGGTTCTGGTCGGCGTTGTCGGATGGGGGAGCAGAGGATTGTTGCGTATATGCAACAAAACTGAACAGCACGACTGGGAGAGCAAGAACGAGTCGATACGTTAAGCGAACCATCACTTCGTATTGTAACGGTTCGAGTGCCGGCGTGGAGAAGCCGCGGGCTTCATGGCCGCGTGTATTTATCTCTGTGAGGCTCTCGCCGTTCGACACCTGTCGCCGCTCGGGTGGCCGTTAAGAACAACAACCTTCCACCTGTCGGCGTGCAACGCAGTTCCATGTAAAAAGTACTCAACCCGGAATCTTTTGCAGCGCTGTAAATTCCCAAAATGGGAAAATTATCGGAATTAAGTAACCACAAGGTAACCTTCCGAGCATCCTCTTGCTATATCCTGTTAGTACTTTACGTGAAATTTAGAGCTGGCTCGCTTCGAGCAGGCAGCTGTGGAAAAACATTGGCATAGCGCGTGCATTTACATGTACACAACTATATTTGTATGTAAGTATTACAGGCAAATTGGAGATTTAATGCGCTCCCTTCTTTCCCCCGCGTGCGCAGTCTTATCGATGTGCTTGGTTTCATCTGGCTGCAAAGGTGGCGCTCCCTTCAATGCAGGCGCTACCCTGAACAATACCGCCGCACCGAGTACGACTCCGGTTACTACTCCGGTTACTGTCCCGGTTACCACGGCGACTCCGGCTTCCGCCGCGACCGTATCTGTCATGGTCAGCGCCCCGACTGCTTGCGAGGCGCCCAACGGGCCCTATACACACGTCTACGTGACAATCTCCGATATTCAGGGCAGCACCAATCCTGATGCTCCAGCGGGCGATCCCAGTTTTGTCGACCTCACGCCTGGACTCTCATCGGCTCCCCAGCAGATTGATTTGCTGGGCAAGGCGAACAGCAATTGTTTTCTGGCTTCCCTGGGCGTCAGCCAGCAAGTGGCCGCTGGCAATTATCAACAGGTCCGAATCTTCCTTGCGCCGGATTCGCGCGCGTCGAGCATTACGAACAACGCCTGCGGCGCCTCCTATTCGAACTGTCTGGTACGCACCGACAACAGCCTGCACGATCTGATTCTGCCCCCTGCAACCAGCCAGGGGATTGAGATGACGGCGCGCAACCTGGTTAACGGAGGCATCGCATTCAATGCGGGCGATCAGCCGTTCATCGACTTAAATATCGATGTGTGCTCCTCCATATTGGCCACTGCGGATGGCGGCTATGAATTCAATCCCGTTCTGTATGCTGGGCTGATTCCCTCGACTGGCAGCATGATCGCCGGTACGGTGGTCAGTTCGAAGACAGGGCAGCCTTTGTCTGGGGGCAATGTCATGGTTGCGCTGGAACAGAAGGATTCCACGGGGATCGACCGCATTCTGATGCGCACCGCCGCCGGCAGCGATGGATCGTTTGTCTTGTGCCCAGTTCCTCAGGGAACGTACGACCTGGTGGCAGTCGGCGTCGATGGAGCCAGCGTCGCGTACTCGGCGGGCGTTGAGACGGGAATCCAATCGGGTCAACTGGCGGGCAAGATTCCGTTGGTGCCTGGGACCCAGCAGGGAACCTTGCAGGGCCTGATCAGCACCATGAACGGCGGCCTGCCTCCAGCAGGCATCTCGGTTGCCGTGCAGGCGGACGCACTGCAGCAAATCGCCAGCAATGGCACCATGATTACCGTGCCGCTGCTGCCGTCCCAGAGTCCTTTCAACGAAGCGATGTTGACGACCAATGGATCCAGCTGCCCGGCCGGCGGCGACTGTGCTCCCTTTGCCATGCAGCTTCCGTCGAACGCGCCCAATGTTGTGGCCTGCTCCGAGCAAACGGCGCAGTTCACCCAGCAGGGCAGCACTCCCGCCTACACGGCGGACTCCAGCGCCCAGATTCCCGGTTCCGGCGGCACGCCGGCTTGCGCCGCGAGCGACATGCAGGCCCCTGGCGGTGCGGTTGCCGTGGGTCCAGGTGAAACGGCGATGTCGGGAAGAATGGCGTTCAGCCAATGTCAGTAGGCAATCTGTTTATAAGTGAGACTGGTTGCGGGATACTGGCCGCGTGTCCGGTTGCAGTAGCGTTCATTCTTTGAAATCGCGGAAAAATTCCAGATGCCCTGTACTTCTCCCAATTGATCTATTCAATTATCTATTCAACTTATTGGAACGGCCCATAGATGCTGGCAATTGACATACTTTCAGTCGACAACTTATGCTGCATCGCGCAATCTCTGAAAGTCCCGGCTAAGTTACAAGCGTAACCACCGCGTTGAATAGTTGAATAAGATGAACAAGTTGGTTCAGAAAAAGAAAATCGAGCGGGGGTTGATTCCATTTTTGTAATCCTGGCATCTATGCTGGGTAGACTTCACCCGATGAATTTTTAGGAGGCGTTCTATGCGGAAAGTTTTTTCCCTTGTTGTTGGAATGGCAATTGCCGGTCTTATTGCGATCGGTTGCAGTTCGGGCGGATCTTCAGCCACTAGTACGCAAGCAGCGGCTGTGAGTGTGAGTTTGAGCGATCCGGCAACCTGCCAGGCGCCAAACGGGCCATACAAGGCGGTCTACGTCACCATCACGGATGTAAAGGCCAGCACCAATGCGAACGCCCCAGCCAATGATCCCAGCTTTGTCGACCTCACTCCCAATCTCGCCTCGTCTCCCATGCAGGTCAATCTGCTGGGGCCGGCTGGCGGTCAATGTTTCCTCGCCATGCTGGGTTCCAAGGTACAGCTCCAAGCCGGCAGTTACCAGCAGATCAGAATCATTCTCGCCCCAGATTCGCAAGGCGCTTCCATCGCCAATAATCAATGCGGAAACTATGCCAATTGCGTTGTTACGTCGAATGGCACTGCGCATGATCTGGCGCTTTCCAGCGAAGCGCAGACTGGATTGAAAATTCCCTCCGGGCAAATTGCGAATGGGCAATTCACGGTGGCGGCGGGTCAGACAGAGGACCTGGATATCGACTTCAACACTTGTTCCTCCATCATTCAGGAAGGGAACGGGACATACCGGCTGAAGCCAGTTCTCCATGCGGGCGAAATGAGCACGACATCCACGTCGATCAATGGAACGGTGGTCAGCTCGCTCGGGGGGAAACCGATTACCAGCGGGCCAGTGATCGTTGCCGCGGAGCAAAAGGATGCGAACGGCATCGACCGCATCATGATGAGCACCCTAACGGATTCCAATGGCAATTTCGTCTTCTGCCCGCTCCCCGCCGGCACGTACGACATTGTCGCTGTAGGCCCGGCAACCCTTGCGAACGGCACCGTGCCTGGAGTCGCCTATTCCGCGGGCGTGGTGTTGAGCATCCAGCCGGGGCAAACGACGGGAAACATAGCGCTGGTGCCCAATACGCAGGAGTCTTTACTGAACGGACTGGTGACCACGCAAAATGGCGCTGCGCCGCCAGCCGGCACCGCTGCGGACTTGCAGCTTGCCGCGCTCCAGCAGCTTCCCGGCAATGGACCGACGATCACAGTGCCTCAGCTTCCCATGACAGGGATAACTGGGGCTTCGACTGCGTATAGTCCGGATGGAACCTACACGACCGCGCCGGGCGGAAGCTGCGCCGCAAACGTCGATTGCGTCAACTATGCGTTGTATGTTCCGTCGGTATGGCCCAACGTCGAGACATACCAGGCGAGCGGATCTCAGTTCAGTCAATCCGCTTCCACGCCGGTCAACTACGCGGTCGATGCCGAGGCGGAAGTTCCTGGATCGGGAGGCACGCTCGACTGTTCGTCCCCCGAAATGAAAGTCATTACCACCACTGCGGGTGGACCACTGACGGCTGCATCTGGAAACGCCGCCACGATTGCATTTACCGGCTGTCAGTAACGCATATGAGGGGGCGGTAGGTCCAGACGACAGAAAATCCGGACAACCCGCCCTTCAGTTCCTGCCATCCTCTATTCGATAGAGGAAAAAATAATGACCGACTTGCATGATCTGAACAAGAACACCCCCGCGACAACCCTGGCAGAACGTGGAACGGCGAGCAATGAAGCTGAGAAAGCGCATCAGCGTGTGGAACGCGAAGCCAACAAAGCCGCCGAGCGCGGCATCAATCGGGAACGAAAAGAGGAGCCGGGCGAGTTCAGCAACATTGGACCCGTCTAATCTGTAGCTATGCGCCACTATCGCGAGACTGCAACGAATTTTTCTTCAAAGTAGTTTCCCTCGGAAAAGTCCTTCAAGTCCCGCTTCGGCTTCTCTTGTTTTGAGAGACCGGAGCGGGACTTCGTTCGTCCATTCGCCGAATTGCGCCACCTCGTTCCGGCCAAGGAATGATTGTCTCCATCGAAAGTCGCCCGACGATCACCCGTGCCCTCCTTGACTCTCGCCCGTTGCGCTCCAATAATAATGGTGTGTGATCCTTCCATAGCCTTTGCATGTTCGCCAATCGGCTCTTCCGCGCGGGCAAGTTCGGCGGCCGGCCGTATGGACGGGACTCGGTTCTGGCTCGCATCCATCGCGTGCGTCGCGCATCCATTTCAAATGCTGGACGGAACGCGCGCAGGCTGAGGCTTCGACGAAGGCACAGGTTCGAATTTTGATGATTCACCTCGACAAGGCTGGAAAAAACAAATGAGCGCAGCAACCAGTGCGGCTGAGGTTAGCTCGCAGCAAAATCGGATTATGACTTTCTGGCAATCGACGAATGGCAAGAAGGTCGTCATGGCTGTCACCGGCGCTATGATGTTCCTCTTCGTGATTGGCCATTTGCTGGGCAATCTACAGGTATTTGAAGGCCCGGAAAAGATCAACGCTTACGGCCACTTTTTGCACAGCATCGGCGAAGTGCTCTGGATCGTGCGCATCACTCTGATACTCGCGATCGTTCTGCACATTACCGCGACGATTCAATTGGCGCTCCGCAGTAAAAGGGCGCGGCCCATCGGCTACTCCCGCAAAGAGGCCATCAACTCCTCCTACGCCTCGCGCACCATGTACTGGAGCGGCCCCATCGTTCTGGCCTTCATCATCTTTCACCTGTTGCAGTTTACCGCCGGGTATATCCATCCCGAAGCCAGCTTTGTCGAGGGCGATGTCTACCAGAACCTGGTGTCGGGCTTTCAGGTCTGGTGGGTTTCGGCCTGGTATATCTTCGCGATCATTTTGCTTGGCTTTCACCTGCGCCATGGCATTTGGAGCATGTTCCAGTCGGTCGGGCTTGCCCATCCGCGTCACACGAAGACTCTCAAGCGCGCTGCGCTCCTGATCGCCACTCTGATTGTTCTGGGATACATTTCCATCCCGATTGGCATTTTGCTGGGGCTCGTAAAATAAAATGACACTCGACGCAAGAATTCCTGC
>JAJZDO010000347.1 GCA_021805955.1 Acidobacteriota bacterium | reverse complement strand
GATTGCCATCCAGGCAGCCAACACGTAGTAGAAGTACATTTCAAAAATCAGACTCCAACCTAAGGACAGGATGGGCGAGGCGGCCGGATAGCTCCACGAGGGGAACAGCCCCGCGGTGGCGAGCCAAGAAACGCTGTGCCACGCAATGGGATGCCTGCCCAGTTGGGACTCAGCAATAACAACAATGGTCAAGATCCAATACAAAGGAAAAATGCGCGTAAAACGGCGAGATAGAAACTTGCCGGCGGAGTGCTGACTTTTTTCTGCTGCGCGCGCTGCGACCAGGGAGACGATAAAGCCGCTGATGACAAAAAAAATGTCCAGTCCACAGGCGCCAAAGCCCGCCAGATGAAAGAAGTCCGCTTGCCGCGAAGAGGAACTTGATCCTGCAGCGCCAATGGAATGCGTCCAGACTACGAGGAGAGCCGCCGCCGCTCGGAGCCCCTGTACCACCGTGAGCTTTCCGCTCTCGGCCAGTGGCGTGTCTCGACTGGAATTCCTTGGGGTGTGGGCAGAGGCGGCCATAGAAATAATGAATCGTGAGCGATGGTTCTTCGTTCCATTGCAATCGCGGCGTCAGCTAGCGAACAACCGCTCCTGCTCATTCAAATCCAGTTTGCGGCGATTGCTGGGATGGATGACGGCGACAATTTCGACCGACTGCAGGGCAGAGCGCGGAACAAAAATCCGTTGCGTATTCGACCGCATGTCGGGCGGGGTGAACTGGATGCCTTCTGGTTCCAGAAAGGAGAGATCGTTGCTGGCGAGGCCTTCCAACTCATCGCCGTCGCGCATTCGCATCCGGATCCACAGGCCGGGAGTCCGCGGACGCGAGGTAAAATTCCGCCGAACAAGCCGTTCAGGATCGATCGTGTCGCCGGTCGGAAATTCTCGTACGAAGCACATCATCTTTACATCCTGCAGCGTCATGGCGAGAACTTTGCCGGTCATGTCCAGCAGTTCCAACTGGCCGTCGTGGGCAAAACCCTGGGGATCGACGTAGCCCGAGTGCCAGTCGCGGCTGAATTTCCGCACAATCACTTTCTTTCGACTTGACCCTGAACCTGCCACTCCCTGCTCTCCAAGACAACCTGCAAAAGACATTCGCGCAAATCTGCATGATCTCGACTTAGCCAGGATTGTCGCATGAAGCGCAACCAAGCGCATCGGTTATTGTGCAAACGCTGGAAAAAGAGTCGCCGATATGGTATTGTAGAACATTGTGTGTGCGACATCGTCGCCTACATCTAATTGAAAATACTGGCTTTAGTGGCACGAGTCAGAGGCTGCTGGCCGAGGCGCAAAACTGGGCATGCCCGATTATATCCAATTGCTTGAATCCAAGCTTTCTCCGAATGAAAAACAAGCACTCAACGCCATGACCGACGTGGCACGGGCCCGGCAGATCACCGTCTTTCTTACCGGTGGCGCGGTTCGGGACATGGTCAGCGGCGCTTCTGTGCGCGATTTGGACATTACGGTCCAGGCAAATCCCTTGAAATTCAGGAAAGACCTGGAACGTGCCGGATTCACCATCATAGGGGAACATGAACCTTCGCATACCCTCTATCTGCGATTCGGCAAACAGGCTCGGATGGAAATTTCGGCTGCCCGAACGGAAAGCTTTCCCAAGCCTGCTCGCCCGGAATACGTTCCCGCCGGCATTCTGGATGATCTGCGGCGCCGCGACTTTACTGCGAATGCGATGGCGCTCTCGCTAAACGAAGGATCCTGGGGACTGCTCCTCGATCCGCTGAACGGGACCGCCGACATTTGGTCGCGGCATTTGCGACTGGTCAACAATTACGGCTTTCTGGAAGATCCGATCCGGATGGTGCGTGCCGTTCGCTTAATGTCGCGAACGGGTTGGGAGATGGAAGAGCGTACCAAGGCTCGCTACGACAACGCCAAAGCCGAGGGTGTCATCAGCGCCATTACTGCGGTGCAGCGCGGATATGAATTGGAAGAGATCGCATACGAAGAAGAGCCGCTGCAGGTGCTGAAGGCGTTGGAGGCCGAAGGCTGGCTGGAACACCTGTCGCCTCACTGGACCAGCCACTCCGCCGATGTGCAGGGACTTGAGCGACTGCATGAAAAATTTGTCCAGCTGTTAATGGCCGGACTGTATCCCGATCCCTCTGCCGCGCAGTTTCGTCTGTTGACGGCAAAATTGTCGCCCGCTCACTCCTCTGCACTAAAAAAGACATTTGTTCGCACGGACCTGATTGCGGAATCGAACTCGCTGGACGCAGAAGCGAAGCATGTTCTGCAGAAGATGACAGCGAAGGATGCCGCCAAGCCCTCGCAGTTATGGAAATTGCTGCATAGTGCCAAGCCCGAGGCGGTGCTGTGGCTCTTCTTTACCAACAAGACCGCGGCCGTGCAAAACAAGTTTGAAAACTTCTTTAGCAAGTGGCCGGAAGCACGGCAGAAAATTCCCAACGCAATTCTGCAGGACATGCGGATTCTGCCTGAAGTCAAAGGGTATGATGAGCTGCTGGATAAGCTGACGTTCGCGTTTATGGATGGGGAGCTGCCAACGGAAGAGACAATTCGCAAGTTTGCGGAGCCGTATTCTCCGCCGGCTCCTCCTCCGCCGGTGATCGTACGCCGCAGCCGCACAGTGAAACGCGTCACCGAGCCGAAGAAGCCGAAGGGCAGAAAAGCCGCGAAAAACGCAGATGTAGCCCAGACTGGAGATCTAAGTCTGGCGGCAGCAGACGACGCGGTTGCTCCAGAAGTAGCGGCGGAGAAGACCGGGGCCGCAGCGGGCACTGCCAAGGATGCCGAAGGGAAACCTGTTTCTGCGAAGGCAGCAGCGACCAAGGCTGCAGGGAAGACCGTTGCTCAGCCTTCAGCCGGAAAGAAATCAGAGAAGGCTGCCAAGGCTTCTCCTGCTACAAAAATACCGGTGAAACCGCTCGCCAAAGGGAAGCAGGAGAAGGCGAAGCCTGTAGGGAAGGTCGTAGAGAAAACAAGCCAAAAGTCGAGCAGCAAGTCTACCCATGGGAAGGGCAAAGCCCAGAAGGCGGCGAATGTCGGTAAGGCGAGCAAGACTGCGCAAATGGCGAAGAAGTCGGCGCCTTCGTCCGCAAGCGCTCACGGAAAGGCCAATACATCCGCCAAGACTGCGCATCGTCCGATCGCGAAGAAGGCAGCCGTGAAGCCTGAAACTGCTGGCAAGACCGCTCCGAAAAAGGCCAGTGCAGCGGTGGCGAAGAAGCCGAGGGCAAAAGCAGTCAGTAAATCGGTTTCTAAGGCGACGCCAGCAAAATCGGCGGCGAAGCCTAAGAAAAAATCCAGGAAGTAGCGGCTACGATTTTCTGCCTATTGAGAGTGTTGGCAGAGTGCGGGCGCATTCAGACCTCAGCGATGCGATCCTTTCTAATCGCCGCTTCCGTCTCCCATGACCGTGACTACTTCCGTTGGAAGAATACCCATATTGCGATAGATGGGTCGAATATGCACGCGAATCTTCGGTAGTTGAGTCGCGAACCAGGCTGCTCCTACGATGCAGAATGCGCCCGTGATCATCAGTGTGACCGGCGCGCCCACCCAGTGAGCCAAGCCGCCTGCTAGCAGGCTTCCGAACGGAGCCATACCGACAAAGGCCATGGTGTAGTAACTCATCACGCGGCCGCGCTTGTCCTCTGGAACGATGGTCTGGATGATGGTGTTGCTGGCGGCCATCCCCATCATCATTCCATACCCCGCGATCAGCATCAGCAACAGCGAGAGCCACAAAACGCGACTCATGCCGAAAGCAATCAGCCCCGCTCCAAAAACGGCGGCTGAGATGGCGATGATGCGGCCCAGTCCGAGTACAGACTTGCGCAAGGCCAGCGAAATTGCGGCCCCCAACGCGCCCGTACCGACGGCTCCCATCAAGAACCCCAGTGTATGCGGGCCTCCATGCAAAACTTTCGCTGCAAAAATCGGCATCAACACCGTGAACGGCATCCCCATCAGGCTGACGATGGCAAACAACAGCAAAATCGTTCGCACCGGGGGAAACTCCGAGACATAGGTCCACCCTTCTTTCAGTTGTTCCAGCATCGATACGATCTTCGACGCGGCCACAAATTTCGGCAGATGCATCAACAGTAACGATACGATCACCGCAATGTAACTAATGCCGTCGATCAGGAAGCAGTAGCCCTCGCCAAAGCCAGCAATCACCAGGCCGGCCAGTGACGGGCCAACAAGCCGCGCCATATTCACCATGGAAGAATTGAGGGCGATGGCGTTGCCAAGGTCCTGACGGCCCTCAATCATCTGCACCATGAAGGCTTGCCGCCCGGGCATATCGAAGGCGTTGATCATACCCTGAAAGATGCTAAGCCACAGGATTTCCGCGATGGTGATGCGGTGTCTCAGTGTCAGTGCAGCGAGTGCCAGGGACTGCACCATCGCTAACGCCTGGGTCACCACCAGAACGTGACGGCGATTGAGCCGATCCACCCATACGCCCGCGAAAGGCGCCAGCAGGAAGGTGGGAATCTGTCCGCAGAAGCCCACGATCCCCAGCAGCCATGCTGAGCCGGTAAGCCGGTAGACCAGCCACGCGGTCGCGATCCGCGTCATCCAGGTGCCAATCAGGGAGATGCTTTGGCCGCCGAAAAACAAGCGGAAATTGCGATGACGCAAGGCGCGCCATGCGAGAGAAATTCCACCTGGGTGCAGTTCTGGTTCGGTCTCGATTTTCTGCATTGGAATTCGCGATTTACGCACCTGCGGACATCAAGATCGTTCTCCATCCATTGGATGCAGGTGCATTCTTCCAAGGACCGGGAATCGAGAGAGGTCGTGCATGAACCATGCGCCGGTAGTCCATATTAAACCAGGAAGGAAAGGATATTCTGTTCAGAACGGACAATGTGCAGGAATGGCAGAGAAGGAAAATCTATTGAATGTACCGCCTATCGTAACCGGCAAGCATTTTGACGCCGCATCGGTCTTTGAGCCTGAAAATCTTTTGCGGGAAGCGCGGCGGCAAAAAAAATTGCCGGTGGGCGAAGTACCCGAAGTTTGTCTTTTGGACCCGGATGGGGACATCGTCCGGACACTTCTTGAAAAGTGCCGTGCCCAAAGGTCCCATTCCTGGGCGTGTTATCATACCGATCTTTATGAGTTTGAGCATGAGGGGGAACGCCTCGGTGTGATTGGGTGCGCGGTTGGAGCGCCTTTTGCCGTACTTCTCGCGGAGCAGCTCTTCGTCTCTGGATGCAGATTTCTGGTGAGTATGACCTCAGCCGGGCAGATACTCGAACCGGACCCGCCGCCCTATTTCATTCTTATCGATCGCGCTTTACGCGATGAAGGGACAAGCTACCACTATTTGCCGCCTGCCGACTTTGTAGATGCCGACCCACGGCTGGTTGACTGTGCGATGGAGGCGTTGGCTAGCATTATTCCTCCAGTTTATCGCGGCGCGACCTGGACTACAGATGCTCCATTTCGTGAAACACCCGCCGCGATTGAGGATTGCCGGGCTCGCAATATTCTTGCGGTCGAGATGGAGGCGGCAGCCCTGTACGCCTTTGCGCAAGCACGGCAAAAGACTGTACTTTGTTTTGCCCATGTAACGAACCGCATGGCAGTCATCGAGGGTGATTTTGAAAAAGGCGAGGCGGACGGCACGTACGAGTCCCTCAGGGTCATTTCCGCAGCAGTACGCGCGTGGCGAGAATCGAATAAAGCGGGATGACCGAGGCCACGCAGTATTTCGCCGCGATCCATTCTCATACGGATGCTAACAGTTTCAACAGGGATTTCCTCAGGCCAGGCTCTTATGTTCGTCAGGAGCTTCGTTGCGGTGCCCACTGGCCGACTAGAATAGAGGATGAGAATGGCTGAATTTACCCATCTGCATCTTCATACGGACTACTCGCTGCTGGACGGAGCCTGCGATGTCGACAAGCTGCTGAAACATGTCGAGGGCATGGGCCAGAAGGCCGTAGCCATGACCGACCACGGCAACATTTATGGCGCAATCCAGTTCTTTGATGCGGCGAAAAAGTACAACATCAACCCCATTTTAGGCTGTGAACTGTACATCTGCCAGAAGGAAGACCATCGCGCCGATCCCCAGGGCGATCAATATCATCACCTGCTGGTCGTTGCGGAAAACGACGAGGGATATCGCAACCTGGTCCGCATAACGTCAGAAGCTTCGCTGCATGGCTTCTATCGCAAGCCGCGCATCAGCAAGAAGTTTTTGGCGGAGCACTCGAAAGGATTGATCGGATTTTCCGGCTGTCTGGCGGGAGAACTCTGCGAGCATTTAACCAAGAGCAACTACGATGCGGCGCGCTCGACGGCCAAGCAGTATGAAGACATTTTCGGGCGGGGGAATTTCTTCCTGGAGATTCAGGATCAGGGCCTGGAACTGGAGAAAAAGATCCACGCCGACCTGTTTCGCCTGGAAAAAGAACTCGACATTCCGCTGATCGCCACCAACGACAGCCACTACATTGGCCACGACGATCATCACGCCCACGATGTTCTGCTGTGCGTGCAGACCGGTAGCACGATCCACGACGAGAAGCGCTTTCGCTTCGACGGCGATCAGTTCTACGTCAAGTCTGCGGAGGAGATGTTGAGCGTCTTCTCGCAGACGCCTGAGGTTGTGGCGCGCACCATGCAGTTTGCCGAGCGTTGCCACGTCAAACTGAACAAGGTGGAGAATCCATTTCCGCAGTTCGATGTGCCCCCTGGATTCACCATCGACAGCTACTTCGAGAAGATCTGTCGCGAAGGCTTCCGCCATCGGCTCGACACCTCCGTTCGACACCTGCGAGATAGCGGCCATCTACGCCACACGACGGAAGAATACGAGCAGCGTCTGCAACGCGAAATCGACTGTATCCAGCAGATGAAGTTTTCTGGATATTTTTTGATCGTGTGGGATTTTATCCGCTACGCGAAGGAGCAGGACATTCCCGTGGGGCCGGGCCGCGGATCGGCAGCGGGTTCGCTGGTGTCCTACGTCATGGGAATTACGGATGTCGATCCGCTGCAGGGAGACCTGTTGTTTGAGCGCTTCTTGAACCCGGAGCGGGTATCGATGCCGGATATCGATATCGACTTCTGTATGAACCGCCGCAGTGAAGTGATCGACTACGTGACCCGCAAGTACGGGCGCGAGCAGGTGGCGCAGATCATCACCTTCAACACCATGGCGGCCAAGGCGTCCATCAAGGATGTCGGTCGCGCCCTGGCGATGCCGTATGGTGAAGTCGATAAAATTGCCAAGCTGATTCCGGCCACCATCGGCATGACGATCGACGAGGCGCTGAAAGAATCGGAGCCGCTGCAGCAGATCTACGAAAACGACCCGCAGATTCGCGAGTTGATCGACATTGCGCGCAGGCTGGAGGGATTGGCGCGGGGGGCGGGCATTCATGCCGCCGGGGTTGTGATCGCTCCCGAACCGCTGACCAACCTGGTTCCACTCAGTCGCGGCAAGAACGACGAAATCGTCACCGCGTATGACATGAAGGCCATTGAGAAAATCGGTCTGCTGAAGATGGATTTTCTCGGTCTGACCACGCTGACTGTGATTCATGAGGCGCTGCGGCTGGTGAAGGTCAATCTTGGCATCGAGATTGATATGGAAACGATTCCGCTGGACGACAAGCAAACCTTTGAGCAAGTTTTCCATCGCGCGCTGACGTCAGGCGTCTTCCAGTTTGAATCCAGCGGTATGCGCGACGTACTGCGCCGCTATCGTCCAGAGACTATCGCGGACCTTACGGCGCTGAATGCGCTCTATCGTCCAGGGCCGATCCAGGGTGGAATGATCGACGATTTCATCGAGCGCAAGTGGGGACGAAGGCAGGTCGAGTATGAATTGCCGGAGCTGGAAGCGATCCTAAAAGAAACGCTCGGCGTCATCGTGTATCAGGAACAGGTGATGCAGATTTCGAATGTGCTCGCCGGGTATTCGCTGGGAGAAGCGGATCTGCTGCGCCGAGCGATGGGCAAGAAAGATCCGGCTGAGATGGCGCGGCAACGGAACCGGTTTGTGCAGGGCGCACTCGACAAGAAATTTCCGCAGAAAACGATCGAACATATTTTCGAGCTGATGGAACGTTTTGCCGGCTACGGATTCAACAAATCTCATTCGGCGGCCTACGCGTTGCTGGCCTACCACACCGCGTATTTGAAGACCCATTACGCGAAAGAATTTATGGCAGCGCTGCTGACCTCGGAAGTCAGCAAGCCGGACAACGTGGTGAAGTACATCAAGGAATGTCGGGAAATGGGAATCTCCGTTGAGCCGCCGGATGTGCGCACCAGCGACGCTGACTTTACACCGCACGGAGAAGCAATTCGCTTCGGTCTGGCCGGCGTGAAAAATGTGGGACAGAACGCGATTGCGTCCATCCTGCAAGTCCGAAGCCAGTTATTGCAGGAAGGCAAGACGTTTACTTCATTCTGGGATTTTTGCGAGCGCATCGATCTCCGCGTAATGAACAAGCGCGTCCTGGAATCGCTGATCAAGAGCGGCGCCCTCGAAG
>JAJZDO010001067.1 GCA_021805955.1 Acidobacteriota bacterium | reverse complement strand
AGGGGCGCGGAGAAGGAATAAACCGAAGTTGCTGCTACTGTCATGGATTCTGCCTCACGAGTGGGAATCTTCTGCGTCTATCAGTAAGTTAATCCTAATGCGCAGGGCGACGGGTAGAAATTGTGAAATCCTTCGTCGCATGACCTGATCGAAGAACGCGGGCAAACAATGCCGCGAAGGTGTGACAGATGAACACTGAGGATGGCGTTTTTTTGCGCCGGATGCAGAGAATGGAACGAAAACTGTGTCGATCCAACGGCTGGGCTGCGACAATCGTATACAGAGATTGTCAGGTCTGCTGCAAACCCAACGTGCTCCAGGTTCGCCGCCTGGAACCGCAACAGCAATGGCAGATGGACGCTGAATTGGAGAGTTGAACCGCTTTATTGGCTGGCCAGGATTTGGGGCGGGGTGGTGCGGTCCAATATAATCAAATTTTCGTCAACCATCATGGATTCCGGGGAGATTCTCTCCGGAAGCATGCGGTCCGGATACAGGAGTCTCTGGCTCCGGACACTACGATTTTCGAGCAGTGAGGGTGCGCTTATCTTTCCCGTTCAGTCGATCTATGCACTGTGTTCTTCCAGTGGTTCCCGCGAAGAAGTGACTTCAGCGAGCGCCGGGCGCCCTCGATCACGCAATTCGCTCTCCAGGCGCTTGCGCGCTGCTCTGCGCTTCGGGCGCACACTGGCCATGATGCTTGCCTTCTTCAGCATCCTAAACAGCTTTTCCCTCCGTCTTGCCGCGCAGCAAGGGCCGGACACGATCTATCAGATCCGTGTCATCGGCAATCGCCGTATCCCCAAGGAGACGATCCTGGCCCGTCTGTTCACTCACGTGGGCGACACCTACGATCCGGCCTCCATTGAGCGCGATTTCAACTCGCTCTGGAACACCGGCTACTTTGAAGACCTCCGCATCGAGCGCGAAGACTCCGAGAAAGGCATCATCCTCGACATCTTTGTCCTGGAGCGGCCCACCATTCGCGAAATCAACTACAAGGGCCTGAATTCCGTCTCCCAATCGGATGTCCTGGATCGCTTCAAAAAGGAAAAAGTCGGCCTCTCGGTCGAAAGCCAATACGATCCCACCAAGATCAAGCACGCCGAGACCGTGCTCAAGCAACTGCTCGCCGAGCATGGCCATCAATTTGCCACCATCCGCACCGACGTCAAGCGCATTCCGCCAGCCTCGGTTCAGGTCAACTTCAACATCAAGGAAGGCCCGACGGTCAAGGTCGGCAACATCAAGTTTGTCGGCAACCAGCACATCAGCAGCCTCATTCTGCGCCGTTCCATGCGCAATCTGCGACCCATCGGTATTCCCTACTCCATCTTCTTCGAGGATCTCTTCCCGAAAACCTATGACAGCTCCAAACTCGAAGAGGATGCCGAGCGCGTCCGCCAGGCATATCGGGATCGCGGCTACTACAACGCGGCCGTCGAAGACCCCAAGACGCAGATTCGCGATCAGGGCGGCCTGAACTTCTTCACCTTCCAGCCCAACAAGGGCAAGCGCATCGATATTCTGATGCCCATTGAAGAGGGCCAGCGTTACCACCTCAGCCACATCACCTTCACCGGCAACAAGGCAGTGAACAATACGCGCGCGCTGCGCAACACCTTCCCCATCAAGGACGGCGCCATTTTCAACGCAACTGAAGTCGGCAAGGGGCTGGAGAATCTCAAGAAAGCCTACGGTCAGCTCGGCTACATCAACTTCGGAGCCATTCCCAGCGCCACCGTCGATGAAAAGAACCACACCGTCGCGCTTAATGTGGACATCGACGAAGGCAAGCAGTTCTACGTCTCCCGCATCGAGATTCAGGGCAACACCCTCACGCGCGATCGCGTCATTCGCCGCGAGCTGCTGCTCCAGGAAGGTCAGGTCTACAACTCGCAACTCTGGGAGTACAGCCTGCTCCGCCTGAACCAGCTTGACTACTTCGATCCCCTCAAGGTCGATCAGGACACCGAAGCTCACCAGAACACCGAGGCCGGCACCGTCGATCTGCTGCTCAAGGTCAAGGAAAAGGGCAAAAACTCCATCGGCCTGAACGGTGGTGTCTCCGGCCTGGAAGGCGCCTTCCTCGGACTGAACTACCAGACGAACAACTTCCTCGGCCTGGGCGAAACCCTCAGCCTGCAAGCCAATCTCGGCAACGTGCAGCGCCAGTTCCTCTTCGGCTTCACCCAGCCTTACTTCCGCAATCGTCCCCTGAATATCGGCTTCCAGGTCTTCAACACGAAGTCCGACTACAATCCGGCGAAGAACTACGCGGCAACCGCAGGTATTGGATATAACCAGCAGCAGGCCAACAACACTCTCGTCCAGGACTACAACAGCGCCCAGACGGGCTTGAATTTCTCGATGAGCTATCCGTTGCCGCACCACAACTTCCAGCGCGTAGGTTTCACCTATTCACTGACGCGCGCAACCATCACCGCTTTCAGCTCCGCCTCGCAGACGCTCTTCCAGACCCTGAACTTCCGCTCCGGCATTCAGGGCCAGAATGCGCTGGCTGGCATCGTCAATAGCTCGATCTCTCTCAGCTACAGCCTCAGCACCATCAGCAATCCCATGCGTCCGCGCACGGGCAAGGAACTCTCCTTTCTGGTTCAGACCTCAGGCCTCTTTGGCGACGTTCGCTACGTCATGCCCGCACTCGCCTATAAACAGTTCACTCCCGTCAAGGGTCTGTGGCCGTCGCCGCAGGGACGCAACGTCCTCGGATGGCGCGCAGAGCTGAAATACATTCAGGGTTATGGCGGCGACGTCGCTCCGCCCAACAACCGCTTCTACGCCGGCGGCGAGGCTGACCTGCGCGGATTTGATGTCCGCTCGGCAACCCCCTACGCTTACATTCCCAACCGCATCAGCTTCCAGCTTGAGAACCCAGACGGGAGCTGCGTTCCGCGCGATCCTTACAATCCGCAGCTTCGCCAGTGCATCCAGATTCCGTTGCCGGTCTACAGCATCGTCTCCATCGGCGGCGACACCGACTTCACCAACAATCTGGAATACCGCATCCCCATCGTCGGACCCGTCACCCTAGCCATCTTCGATGACTTCGGCATCGATTCCTCGGTGGATAACAATCAGCTCCAGGAAAGCCCGGAAGGCTACGCCAGCCTGAATTCACCTCTCTACGGTTGCCCCGTCTATAACAACGGAACCTGCGAAGGCGGCGTGCAGATTCACTTCAGCGACTACATCCGTCCGCTCTCTGGCACGAACTTCCGGCCACGCATGTCCACCGGTGGCGAGTTGCAGGTCATCATGCCCATCATCAACGCTCCTGTCCGCCTTTACTACGCATGGAACCCCATGCGTATCGACCGGTACGATCCAGGCGAAACGCTGATTACCCGCTCCATGTTCCCCCCAGGCGGCGCAGGCGATTACTCCTTCCAGCGCGCCATCCAGTTGTACGGCCCGCAGTATCTGCTCCGCGAACCGCACTCAACCTTCCGGCTCACCGTCTCCACCACCTTCTGACCCAACCAGACAAGCAGAGAAAGGCCCTTCGACGAAATCGTCGGAGGGCCTTTCTCATGCTTCGCCCTCGACCATCAAAATCGCGTTCATGCTCGCTCCGCTCCTCTCCTGCCGATATTCCGCACCGATATTCCGCAATTGACAGCTATCCGCAATTGACCAAGGTAGGAGCCACTCCTATAATCCAAATAGTTCCTGCTGGCGTCTTTGTCCGCGTCCTACTATCGTTTTCACGTCTGCTGATGGCATGGCGGAATGCACGTAGAGCTGAGAGATACCAAACAGGAAGCAACGTCTTGCTTCCTTGAAGGAATGCGGGCAAACCATACAGGAAAATGAAGGAGTTTTTGAAGTCCATGAATCGTACCCTCGCCATTGCAGTCCTCGCTGCTTCGAGTCTCACTCTCGGAGCCGTCGCGCAAATGCCTGCCACACGGGCTGCGTCCACTCCCACCGCTCCTGCGGGACCGACCAAGATCGCCGTCATTGCCTTCCAGGCAGCCGTCGCTCAGACCAATGAGGGTCAGCGTGCCTTCGCAGACCTGCAGAAGAAGTTCGAACCGAAGCGGGATCAGCTCAAGACTCTGAATGATCAGATCGAGTCCATGAAGAAGCAGATGCAGAGCCAGGCTTCCACCATGTCACCGGCCCAGACTGCCGCCACCACAAAGACCATCGACGAAAAGACCAAGCAGTTGCAGCGCGATGCGCAGGATGCTCAATCGGACTTTCAGCAGTCTGTGCAGGATATGTACAACTCTCTCGCTTCCAAGGTCTATGATGTGCTGAACACCTATGCCAAGGCGCACGCATACACCATGGTTGTCGATGTCAGCCAGCAGCAAAGCCCCATCCTCTGGGCAGCCGACTCCACCAACATCACCAAGCAGATCGTCGATGCCTACAATATCAAATCCGGCGTTCCTGCTCCGGCAGCGGCTCCAGGACAGTCCGGCGGACTTCCATCCGCACCGGCACCCAAGCCGGCAGCCCACTAAGGTTGCATCGCCTGCTTCCAGGCAAGTTCACTTCCTTCACCAGAAAGCCCCGGCAAAAGCCGGGGCTTTTCATTCTGCGCCACAACCATTCAGCACCGTCTTCTGCTCGCGGCGCAGCCATCCATCGATTTCGCACGTCCTGTGGAAAAAAATGTGGAAGAAATCTGCGAAAACCGGACGGACGCCTTCAGATTCCGTCATAGTACTGCGAAGGTCGTTTTCCGGAAGAATTTAATTCTATATATTTGTTTTACTTACGCAAATCAACAGCCCTCGGGAATCAAGTTGACAAATAGCCGTCCCGTTTTGTTACAGCGTGCAAGCTTTCCACAGTTCGCCATGAAAATTTCGTGAATCAGCTTCGATTTCAGCGACAAAACTATCGGTAAAAACAACTTACGGCTCTCCCGCACAGGCCTTCAGTTTTGCGCATCCTCGCCCACTCGCAGCACAGCCAGGAAGGCTTCCTGGGGAATATCCACCTTCCCGATGCGCTTCATGCGCTTTTTGCCTTCCTTTTGTTTCTCCAGCAGCTTCCGCTTGCGGCTGATGTCCCCGCCGTAGCATTTGGCGATCACATTCTTGCGCAGCGCCACCACCGTCTCCCGCGCAACCACCTTGGAGCCGATGGCCGCCTGGATCGCCACCTCAAACTGTTGTCGCGGAATCAGTTCGCGCATCTTCGAGACCAGTGCGCGGCCCCGCTCATAGGCATGGTCGCGATGCACAATGATCGACAGCGCGTCCACCGGATCCCCGGAAACCAGAATATCCATCTTCACCATCGGAGAGACCCACATGCCCGTGGGTTGATAGTCCAGCGAAGCATAGCCGCGCGAAACAGACTTCAGGCGGTCATAGAAATCCAGCACAATCTCGTTCAGCGGAAGCTCATAGGTCAGCATCACGCGCGTCGGCGTCACATATTCGAAGTTCAACTGCTTGCCGCGTTTTTCTTCCACCAGTTTCAGAATGCCGCCAACGTATTCCTCGTTCGTCAGGATCATGGCGCGAATGATCGGCTCTTCGATCTTCTCGATATTGGTCGTCTCCGGCCAGCGCGAAGGATTGTCCACCTCGATCACTTCCCCGCTCGTCAGCGTGATGCGATAGCGCACTCCAGGAGCCGTCGTGATCAGGTCCAGGTTGTACTCCCGCTCAATGCGCTCCTGGATAATTTCCATGTGCAACAGGCCCAGAAATCCGCACCGAAACCCGAAGCCCAGCGCCACCGAAGACTCCGGCTCAAAGAAGAAGCTGGAGTCGTTCAGCCGCAGTTTTTCCAGTGCATCGCGCAGCAGCGTGTGCTCGTGTGAATCGACCGTATACAGGCCCGCGAAGACCATCGGCATCGTCTCCATGAAGCCCGGCAGTGCTCCATCCGCGGGGCGATCGTCCTCCGTCACCGTATCGCCAATCTGCGTATCGGCAACGTTCTTGATCGTCGCGGTGAAAAATCCAACCTCGCCCGCCGTCAGTTCCGGAATCTCGACCGGCTTCGGCGTCAGCACTCCCATCGCATCGATCGTGTACACGCGATCGTTCGCCATGAAACGAATGCGCTGTCCTTTGTGCATCCGTCCATTCACCACGCGCACCAGCACCACCACGCCGCGGTAAGGATCAAACCATGAATCAAAAATCAGCGCCTGCAGCGGCGCATCGATCTCACCGGTCGGCGGCGGCAGCCGATGCACAATCGCTTCCAGCACTTCCTCGATGCCCTGCCCCGTCTTGGCGCTCACCGGAATCGCGTCCGTTGCATCCAGCCCAACCGCCTGCTCAATCGCCTCCTGCGTACGCGTAATATCCGCCGAGGGCAGATCGATCTTGTTGATGACCGGTACGATCTCCAAACCGCCGTTGATCGCCAGATACGCATTGGCCAGCGTCTGCGCTTCCACTCCCTGGCTCGCATCCACCACCAGCAGCGCGCCCTCGCAGGAGGCCAGAGAACGCGAAACCTCATAGCTGAAATCAACATGGCCAGGCGTATCGATCAGGTTGAGCTGATAGGTAACGCCATCGCGCGCCAGATACATCATACGCACCGCATGCGCTTTGATCGTGATCCCGCGTTCCCGCTCCAGGTCCATCGCATCCAGCACCTGCGCCTGCATCTCTCGTGCCGTCAGTGAGCCGGTCAGCTCCAGCAGACGATCCGAGAGTGTCGATTTTCCGTGGTCGATGTGCGCGATAATCGCAAAATTTCTGAGTAGACGAGCTTCCATAGGCGGGTAAAGGAGAGGCGCGGCGGAGGGAATCCGAACGGCTGATCTCTTCATAGCTTATCATCGGAGTGATAGAACGTACGCTCGCGCGACCTGCGCTCAGCACAGGACGAATTGATCTTCGGCGAACTTTGCATCGAAGCGGAACTCGGCTTCATCGCTCGCCCTCAGGACATGGGATGAATCTGAAAGACCGGCTCCGGCCATCCAGGCATTGGAGAATCCAGAAGCAGCTCCGGATCATTGGGCTTGCAGCTTTCGCCGGACTCTGCGGCTGCAGCGGATCCCATCCCGCAGCCCCTCCGTCTGCAACTGCACCTGTTCTCTCCGCGCCTGCTGCCGGTCGTAATCCGCAGAACGATGACATCCAGACACAGAACGCCGCTCAATCCTCGAAGTCGTCCCGTCAGCAAGCCATCGCGCAACTCATCGCACAGGTCGAAGCCGAACTTGCGCAGGGACAGGCAAGCTATCGCGCAGGGCAATTGACACAAGCCAAGAAGCACTTCGATGCAGCCGTTGACACCATGCTCGCAGGCAACCTCGATATTCGTTCCAATGCGCAACTGCTGGACGAGTACAACCACGCACTGGATGTGGTCAACGGGCTGGAGATGGAAGCGCTCAAGCAGGGGAACGGCTTTGCCCCCGCAGAAGAACCCACTCCCGCCGATGTCGCCAATGACGTCACCTTCGCCGTCGATCCCAATCTGGTGGCCAGGGCGCGTGCCAATCTTGCCACCACGCGCAGCGATCTTCCGCTCGTCATCAACGACTATGTTGCCGCCTTCATCAACTTTTTTTCCAATACAAAAATCGGCCACAACACACTCAAGCACTCTCTCGAACGCAGCGGAAAATATCGCGCCATGATTCAGCGCGTCATGGCTGAAGAAGGCGTACCGCAGGATCTGATCTATCTCGCCGTGGCCGAATCCGGCTTTCAGCCCCAAGTCGTCAACCGTGGATCCGGCGCAGGCGGAATGTGGCAGTTCATGCCGCACGGCAACTATGGCCTGGTCCGCAACAGCTACGTCGATGAGCGCTTCGATCCCGAAAAATCCACGCGCGCCTACGCTCGCTATATGAAATTTCTCTACGACCAGTTGGGCGACTGGTATCTTGCGATGGCCGCCTACGACTGGGGCGCGGGCAACGTGCAGCGTGCCGTGCAAAAGACCGGTTACGCCGACTACTGGGAACTCTACAAGCGCAACAATCTTCCCGGAGAAACAAAAAATTACGTACCGGAAATTCTGGCCGCCATCATCATCGCCAACAATCGTAAGCAGTACGGCTTCGATGACATTCAGCCCGATACTCCCATCGTCAGCGACATCGTCAAGATCGACTATTCACTTGATCTTCGCCTCGCTGCCGATATCGTGAATGCCGATCCACGCGAGTTGGCCGTTCTCAATCCATCCCTGCTGCGCATGGTCACCCCACCCGCATCCATGCTCAGCGAACCCTTTGAACTCCATCTGCCGCCGGGCACCGCCGTCGCATTCCAGGCGAAGATTGAACGCATCCCTGTTGAACATCGCACAGCCTGGCGATATCACACCGTCTCCGCAGAAGACACACTTGCCAGCGTGGCGCGCAGCTATCGCGTCCGTGTCGAAGAGCTTGCCAAAGCGAATCATCTGCAAGCCAATGACACTCTGGAAGGCGTCGAAGCGCTCGTTATTCCTGCCGCGCCGACAGCCCCGACAAGAAGGCGCGTGACATACTATCGCGCACATCGCGGCGACACACTCGTCACCATCGCGGATCGTTTCGGCATCTCACTCTCGGATAAGAT